>SLQI01000281.1 GCA_007131535.1 Balneolales bacterium
CCCGGTCGGCATAGCGGAGCAGGTTTTCCTCAAATAGCTCAACTACCCTGTGGTTTAGCCGTGCATGAGAAAGCAGATCATACAACAGAGCCTGGTCATGCCCCCTGGTAAGTAATTCATGTTTCAGACTCTGTAGTTTATTCGCCTGTTCCGCCCCGTATTCGGTTTCAAAAAAGCGGAGAGTTTCATTATAACGCTCTTTGCTTATCGCGTGAGGATTATCCCCGATTGAATAAGCCTGCAAGTCTGATAAATGGATAAAAACCAAACACACCGTAAAAAGTCCGGTCAGGATTGTAGAATGATAACTCATGAAGCAGAAGGGGTAGATGATTAATTGTTTGCCAACACATGAGATAGCTCAAAAGGCCGTCATCAGCATATTGATATACTTGTCCCATGTATAACCACACTGTATAATAAAAAAGTATATGAGGTCAATCTCAACCCCATGTACACGTTTTTTGATCACAAATTTCAGTCGGCAGCCCCACAAATCAAAAATCTGCACTCGTTAATCTGCTATCGCTAATCCATCCAAAATGAAGTAGATGTCCGAAGAGAATCATAAATATTCGCCGCCGGCCGAGTGCGTCCCCGCACCGGCCGACAATCTCCCCGCGTCCCCGCGGAATAGTTCATGGCCGACGCTTTTCTTATTGATCGACACATCATAAATCTGCACTCGTTGATCTGCTATCGCTAATCCGTCAAAAAAGAAGTAGATGTCCGAAGAGAATCATAAATATTCGCCGCCGGCCGAGTGCGTCCCCGCACCGGCCGACAATCTCCCCGCGTCCCCGCGGAATAGTTCATGGTCGACGCTTTTCTTATTGATCGACACATCAAAAACCTGCACTCGTTGATCTGCTATCGTTAATCCGTCAAAAATGAAGTAGATGTCCGGGGAGAGTCATAATAGTAAGATGTTGCACTGATAAAGAGGTAAGACTGACAGATAGCAGATTAACGATTTGTGATTTCAGATTTTTGATTGGTGGCTAACAGGGCAGTACCTCAACAACATAAACTTACAGAGAGCTGGTGGTATCTACCGGATAGGTGAACAGACTGTCATAAAATCCACTGAACCGTCCGAGTCCGTTTTCAAATGTTTCGACTTCATCGTCGTGCCAGTCGGGTCCGTATCGCTCAAAGCTGATATACGATTTATCCTCGTCCAGATCTTCACAACTGACCGAGCCGAAAAAGTCGGGCGGAAAGATATTAAGTATCAGAAAGGAGTAGGTGAACTGAAGGGTTAATTCACCATCGTTGATATGAGAGTTCAAAATCAATGGATGATACCAGCCTGTATGGCCATCGTAAGTAAGACCAAATTGCAAACGAATACTTTGAGGTTCATCAACCGGATAAAGACTTATCTCTATTAAAGAGCTGCAATCGGGTATAGCCGGACCCTGGTGATTCATAGAGACATCCATACGCGGCGGGGTGGTTGCCGTTGCCGAGGTGTATTGATCACCCGGGCCTTCAACGGTGAGTTCGTACCGGGTTTCCGGTTTAATATCCATTGAGGCTATAAAATTGGATACATAGTGCCCGTCAAACTGCATGGTGCTGTCCTGAAGCGTCTCCTGAGTACCTTCATGAAGATCAGTCAGGGTTACACGCACATCCGGAAGGGCAGTTGAATCTTCGGTAATGGGGGTATTCAGGTCGTTAATCCGCAAGTACTGTTCATCTCCATTCAGATCAAGCGCACCGTAAATGGAGTAAAATCCTCTACCTTCATCAAAAGGCTCGAGTGTGTTATCGCAAGAGGCGAGGAATACAATTGCCGTAACCATCAAGAAGGCGGGTACGGTTTTTTTAATGGTTTCCTGTGTCATACCTGGGATGAACAAAGTATTCAGTTACAGATTTAAAAATTCCGGTGATTTCAGTTAAAGCTTGCCTGAAGTGAGGCATAAGGTAAAATCGGGGACTGATCAATACGCTGGAGAGTATCCAGATCAAAATAGAATATGTTATTCCGGTCATAGACATTCATCGAACCAAGCTGCGCATCCAGGCTGAACTGCGGACTGATGTTGAAGGTTCGTTCTATGGATACGTCCAGGCTGTGATAAGTCGGCAGTCGGGCACCGTACGGCTCATTGAAATAGGTATGAGCTCTTCCCGCCGATTGCATCGGATTTTGTTGGGGAACCGTCAACCGTAAATCATACCCGTAAATCTGGGTATAAGGACGCCCCGAGCCAAACTCCCAATTAACGTTGGCGGTAAAACCGGCAAACTGATAGCTGAACAGCACATTGACCTGATGGCGGCGGTCGTGACCCGGTGAATAGCTGAATACCGGCTCCTCAATCCAGGCTCCGAGGTTGTCGGAAGCCGCCTCATATTCAACATTGGCCCAGCCGTAGCCGGCGGAGAAATAAATCGGGTAGCGCTCTATTTCGGTTCTTACGTCAAATCCGTGGGTAAATCCATCGGCAAGAGCCGTTTCCAGTTCAAGCCGGGCCTCCGGGGTCCATCTTGATACCGGAATATTGCGATGATTTTTTACGTAGCCCTCCAGATTAAACTCTAAAAAATTACCGATGCGATGCTGGTATCCCAGAATTCCGTGAGTGGCACTCGGCAGCGGATCACCTTGCTGACTGGGTATCCACACCGTGAATACCGTTCCGGCGTCCCGTTCATCCGATATGCCCTGGATCACCTGGTAATACCGGCCAGCCGCCAGGCTGATCTCCCGGTCGGTATTACCGCCGGGGTGGTAGGCAATCCGGAGACGCGGCTCCAGTGTTGGGGAAACAATATTTTGTGATGATATTTGAGAACCAATTCCGGGGCGGATCGATAGTGACTCCGAGGGAGACCATTCCGTGCTAATACTGTTGCGCGAGACCATCATGAAAATGTCGAAATTGTCAATCCCGGTGAATCGCTCAGTCAGTTCGGAATTGTAATTGGAGAGATTTAGTCCCAGCCGGTACTCAAAAGGAAGACCCCGGTAATTGTATTCGTGTAAAAGCTGAAAGTGAAGTTTGTGAACCTCGGATGTACGGTGGGGGTCACCTTGATAGCCCTCCGAATTAATAAAACCGGTGTAGCCGAAAGTTACTTCATAGGGGTGATCAAAGGATTCGTCAAAACCCATGCACCGACCGCCGATAACCCGGTTGGTCCACGACATATCAAAATCCCGTTCAGGGTTGATCTGGCCGCGGTCATACGTGAACATACCGGTGGCATTACAGGTCAGGTTATCGGTTTGCAGGGAGTATCGCATCATAAAATCCTGAAATTGCAGAGGTACGTCCTGACCGGTGATATGCGGCGCCATTTGTTCAATTACGGAGTAGCGACCCATCATCATAAAGGACTGTCGGTCGGTTTGCAGCGGACCTTCCATTTGCAAAGAAGTCAGATAAGGACTGTACGCGATGTTCCCGCTGTAATTCCGCATATTTCCCTGCCGCAGCGTTACATCAATGATAGATGAGGTGGCGCCCATATACTCAGATCCGAACCCGCCGGCATACAAATCGACATTGCGTACGATATCCTGAGGGAAAGCCGAAAACATATTGGAGATGTGAAAGGGCTTGATGATCGGCAGATTATCGACCAGAACATAGTTTTGAGCGGGGGTTCCGCCTCGGATATGAATCTGACCACCCCGGTCACCGGCCATCACCACGCCGGGCATAGTTTGAACGTAGGAGACCAGATCGCCTCCGGGACCGGGTGTCGGTACCCGGTCAATTTCGGCTCCGGTAATAGTCCTTACCCCAACCTGACCGGTGGTTACCCGTCGTTCTTCAATAACAGTGATTTCATCCAGTCGGCCGGGGGCCGGTTCTATGGTGATCTGCTCAATTTTGCGCTCGTCTGCTTCAAAAGATATCAGGTCTGTGTAGGTATCGTAGCCGATATAGCTGACTTCAAGCTGATACTCACCCGGGGGGATGTCCCGAAGCTCCAGAAAGCCGTCATTATTAGTTGAACCACCGAATGCAATCCGGTCCTCTTCATCCGGTTCCCTGAGTATTACAGTTGCGCCTATAACCGGGCTCCCGTCC
>SLQI01000102.1 GCA_007131535.1 Balneolales bacterium
CAACGGTCCCGGCATTCCGGAACGTGACCGCGATAAAATTTTTGAGCCGTTTTTCACGACGAAACCTGCCGAGGATGGCACCGGTCTGGGATTATCGCTTACCTATGATATCATTAAAGCTCATGGTGGAGCAATAGAAGTGGACACCGGGGAGGGCAGCTATACCGAGTTTACGGTTTATCTGCCGGATCAATAGCCTTACTCGTACTATAATATTTTCGAAATTACAGGTTTACCACATGTAGCTTTGAGAGGCACATAATTAAGTAAATTGATGATGATCAAATCAAGAAGTACTTAGTTAAGTTGATGATAATATATAATATATGCGAAAATACCATGAAAATATCTGCTATCACAATAACGGTTTTATTCTTCCTGTCTGCAGGGAATTATGCGAAAGCTCAGACCGGCGTTATGTTAGGCTCCACTTATTCAACGGCCGCCGGTGATGTGAGGGAGCAGTATGATACGGGGTTCCACCAGGGTTATGCCGCCGGTGTTTATCACAATTTTGATTTATTATCGGAGGTATTGGGAATTAGACCTGAGTTTAGTTATACCGAAAAGGGGTATACCGCAAATTTTAGTAGCATTGCTGTTACCGGTGAACCCATCAAAATGGAATATGAGTACCATTTCCACTATCTGATATTAAAGGTACCAATTATTTATACACGAAACCCAGAAGACTATTTTTCACCGCATTTTATTGCCGGACCGTATGCGGGCTACCGCTTCGTTGCTTACGAAAATGTATCAGGTACAATTAGCAATTTCTCGGGCAGCGCAAAAGAATCAATCGAGCCGCTCGATTACGGATTGATTGCCGGTGGAGGCGGGTTGGTAGATACCGGACCGGGGCATCTGATACTTGAACTTCGGTTTAATTGGGGCCTGGCTGATTTTTGGTCACAAGAGGTCGGCGGCGAGAGATTTAACAGGGGCGTGCAGCTCTTGTTGGGGTACCAGTTTTAAAAAGATAAAAGGCAATACCGGTACCGCTACAGACATGGACTTTGAACCCACCACCCGCCGTCATCCGAAATAACGGCGGGTGGTGAATTTCGCAATGCGTGAACACGGTAATACCGGCAAACCCGAAGACGAAGTGAGCAGTCGGTTTGCCAAATTCTGCTTGATGTTACTTTACATACATCATAGTTCGTGTTTGCTGAAAATCAGCACCTTCGCCGCCGTCGGTGCCTGAAGCCTCAAGGTGGGAGATATAAGTACCTGAGGAAAGGTTAGCCGCATCAAACGAAACCGAATGACTTCCGGCACTTTGGGAGTCATCAACCAGCGTGGTCACCCTGCGGCCCAGCATATCGTAGACCGTCAAACGCACCTCCGCATTTTCAGGCAGGTCGTAGCGTATCGTCGTTGCCGGATTGAATGGGTTGGGGTAGTTTTGTTTCAGTTCAAAAGCTGTCGGGAGCTCCTGATAGGCGGGGGATGAAGTAGCTGTTTCATCAACAAATACTCCGTAAATCCCCGATCCGGAGTCCTCGGTAAGCAACTCGGCGGAGATGGTTTCAGCTTTAGCATTAAGTTCGGCATCCGGGATTTGAATCCAATCTTCTTCTGTTTCATCAAAGAACCAAATTCCCAGGCCTTCGTGATCATCTTCTTCTATGCCATTGCCGCCATAATAAATATCGGCAGCAAGCTCACTTTCTCCATCAACTTTCGTTACCTCAAAATAAATGTCTACGGGGTTAAGGTGATCGGCTGCGGCAGGCTGAGAATCTGCAGGGTTTATGGCGACGTTTATAGCCTCAGTGTGTAACGTTACCCTGTTTTCACCGGATCCAATAGAAAGGCCTTTGGTGGTATTACCAGTAGATCCGTCATGGGCATAAAAATCGTGATCGCTGCTGCCGTAAGCTGAATTAAGAATCAGTGTATTATTCTTGGCGTTCCAGAGGCGGATGCCATGCGATCCGCTGTTTTTCACCGTATTATCTTGCAGTGTGTTGCCGATACCGTCGACAATCCGGATGCCATCCCGGTTATTGTCTGCGGCGGTATTATTTGTGAGTATATTTTCTTCACCTGTTAACCGGAAGCCTTCGCGATCATTACCCTCAGAAAGGTTGCCTTCGAACTCGTTATAGTTCCCGCGGATATTAAAACCGACTTCACTATCGTCACCCGTGCCAGAGGCTGTATTGTCTGTAAGGCTGTTATTATCCGACCCCGGATTGATTTGGAATCCATAGGATTCATAATCAGCAGCGGTGTTGTTCTCCAGAGTATTATGAAATGAATCCCGGATTATAAATCCATACCGGCGGCTTTCTTCGGATGAATTGTTCTCAATCGTATTGGATTCGCTGCCTTCCCGGAGTACGATGCCATCCCGGCTGCCGGTCACTTCGTTATTTAAAACATGACTATCTGAAACATTGGTCAGCCATACCGCCGCTTGCCCGATGTTATCGATGTTGAGATCCTCAATTTTCAAATCCTCGGAATTTTCAATCTGCATTCCGTATTGCCAATCAGCTATAGTAAAGTCGCGGAGTGTTATGTCTGTAACTTCTTCGGCGACAATGGCTGTTCCGCTATTGTCTCCGGTGATGGAATATTCATTTCCCTCTATTACAACTTCATCAGACTCTATTCGGATACAGTACTCGTTTTCTTCCGATTGAAGATCGTTTTCTATGGTATAGGTGCCGGGGTATGTGATAGTGCGGCATTCGGTGATTTCCGGTTCATTATCTAACTCACCGAGAGAGTATAAAAAACCATCCATTGTACCTACAAGCACTTTACCATCCACTAATGCCGGTGAGGATCTGACTCCACCCTCGGTTTCAAATTCCCACAATTCGTCACCACTTTCCGCATCGAAAGCCTGGACGGAATGACCGCCGACGTTGGTTCCTGCATAAATCACCCCGTCAACGACGACAATTCCTCTTGAGATGTTGCCGTTTATATGCGTGGTTTCAGACCAAATCTCGTCACCTGTATCAGCGTCAAAAGCAAATATGCCGGAACCATTTTCTGTACCAACGTACACCGTTCCATCATAAACGGCCGGCGAACCGGTGACATCACTCGTAAGGGTAGAAGCATTCCACAATTCATCACCGGTATCAGCTTCTAACGCAAGCACTGTACTGCCTTCCGTCCCCAGGTAAACCACTCCGTTTTTTGCGGTGGGAGAGCCGAGTACCCGTTCTTCAAGTAATTCCGACCAGATTTCACTCCCGGTCTGCAAGTCAAATGCATAAACAGCACCATCCCTGCCGAAAGATTCACTTTCTCCGGCGCCAATAAAAACCATCCCGTTTTTTACCGCCGGGCCGCCCCAAAAAATATTGTGATCTACTGAAGCTGACCAGAGCTCTGAACCGTCTTCTGTATCAAGAGCATAAACCGTTCTCCTGCTGGCGATCAACAATTTTTCATCAACAATTACCGGAGAGGTGTTGAAGCCGCCGGCAAATTCCACGTCCCAAACAGGGGAACCATCGGCCGCATCAAATGCGTGTACTTCAGCATTTCCGTTTGCAATATAAACCACCCCGTCATGAACAGCCGGGCTGGTCGCATCCTGATATTCACTCGTTTCCTGAGACCAAATCTCGTCACCGGTTTCCGCATCCAGTGCATGGATGTCACCATTACCGTCTCCGAAATAGACGATACCGTCAACAATAGCCGGAGCAGATTCAATTTGCTTGCTGGCGGATGCACTGTGCCCGAGCTCATAGGACCATGTCTCTACAATCTCTGTAGTGGAGGGTCCGGTAAACTCATCGGTCGATGCGATGTTATTACTTCCAAATTGTAGTTGGGACCAAGCCTTGGTAACCGTAACGGTTTCGGGATCAAGTGATCCAACGGCCACCTCAAATTCACCGGAGTAATTGAACTGATGATAAAAGGAAACGACTTTACTGTCTTCCGCTTCAATCATTACAGACTTTGTGCTTGCAGTCTGACCGTCTATAATCAGATCAATATCAATATCCTGGGTTTCGCCTCCGGTATTGACGACGGTTACGGATATTTGTGTCGAAGTGCCGGTAAATAAATC
>SLQI01000356.1 GCA_007131535.1 Balneolales bacterium
ATCGGTTATCATGAAGAAAACCCCGAATTGATCAAACTGGTGAACCACTATATCGATCAACTTCCGGAAAGATGCCGGTACATATTTAAGCTACACCGGTATGACGGGCTTACCTATAATGAAATCGCCGAAGTTCTGAATATATCCCGCAATACGGTTGAAGTACAAATGACCCGATCCTTAAAAAAGCTCAGGACCTGGCTGCTCCCCTACCTATCCGTAGTATTGTATCTGATCGGGTAAAATTTTTTAAAAAAATTGTAGTGGGGTGTAATTCTTCAGTCGTCCGCATAGGTATAATCACCTATTAAAAATGCGGAAGTTAAATGGATGCGGACTCATTTATCAATCTGGTTCACCGGTGCCTGGCCGGAGAAGCAGATCCTGAAGAACACCGGAAGCTGAATAAACTGATAGAAGCTGATCCGGCCAGAAAGGAATTATATCACCAGATAAAAACAATCTGGCATTCCGCCGGCGAAGAAGAGCTGGCCGTGGATGAGCAGCGGGCACTGCAAGAATTACGTAGAAAAACCGGCCATCTTGATCGCAAAACAGCCAGCCGTTCCAAAGAGGTCCGTCGTTTGCCTTCCACCTCAGGCTCCGGACCCCGAAAAACCCAGCTCCTGGCATGGGCAGCAATTCTCATTTTCAGCGTATCCCTCAGCGTCGGACTTTGGGTTGCAGGTCCAGAAAGTGAAAATGAAATAATTGCTGAAACTTCCTCAGAGTATCACACCCTGCAGACCGAGCGCGGTGAAATGCAGTCTTACACCCTTCCGGATGGCACGTCGCTGACTTTAGGACCGGAAAGCAAGGTCACCCTCCGGGATGATTACGGGAATGAGGAGCGACGGATCCAATTGCACGGGGAGGCTTATTTTGAAGTCAGCTCCGCAGCTACTTCTTTTGAGGTTGAAACCGAATCGGCTGTAGTAACGGTGCTGGGCACAAAGTTTTCCGTTCAGGACTGGCAAACCGGTGAGGCTGAAGTGATTCTGGCAGAAGGAAGGCTTCAAACAGCCAGTATCCGCCAGGCGGATGATGCTCAGATACTGGAATCCGGAACCCGGTGGAAACTGGATCGCGCCAACCGGCAAATTATCAGCCGGGTTAATGCGGATAAATATCTCTCCTGGAAAGATGGTGGAGTCTATTTCGAAGAAACTCCGCTATCTGACGTGATAACCGAACTTGAACGCCGCTTCAATATTGAGCTGACTGTAGAAGACAGCACCTATCTTAATTACGAAGTAACCGCTCATTACACCCACGAAAGTGTAGACGAAATACTCAAACTGACCTCCATAACGGTCGGCGGCGAACTGATTCAAAAAAATAATGATCACTACCTGATCAAATAACTCCAACCCTAATGTGTGAGCCTATGAAGATCTATCATACAATCGGAGTACTTGTACTTATGTTAGCTGCTTTCTATAGCAGTAATGTACAGGCACTTCAGCAAAGTGAAATTATCCGACTCAATGATGAGCATAGAATGTATGCTACTACAGACCGGGTTTCGGCTGCAGAGTTTACGTTCGAGTTTTCCGAAATAACACTACCTAAGGCGTTGAGAGCTATTGCTGATGAAACCGGGCTGCGCCTTAATTATTCAACAGCTTTAGTCCCTTCTTCGAAAACGGTTAACCTGGAGTTGGAAGAAGTAGCGCTAACCGAAGCACTCGACTATTTACTGGCCGACCTCGGTTTGGGGTATGTCATATCCAGTACCGGTCATCTTGTAATATCGGAGCGCCGGGATATAATAGAAGAGCAAACCGGGCGGGTTTTCGGTGAAGTACGGGATGCAGAAACCGGTGAAGAACTCACCGGGGCAACCGTCCGGATTGAAGAAACCCGGCAGGGTATCGCCGTTGGCGCAGACGGAGGATTTGAGCTTACTGACATTGAAGAAGGATCATACACCTTAAACATCAACTTTGTAGGGTATGAATCCAAGCGCATTGAATTTGACCTGGCTGAGGGTGAAGAGCTCAATCTGGGTACCCTGGAGCTGCGCTACTCCGACATTGATATGGACGAACTTATTGTAACCGCAACCGGTTTAATGCGCTCGCGCGAAGTCGGGAGCAGTCAGTCCCGGGTTGATGCAAGTGATTTCGAAACTGCTGCCGTGGGTAGTGCCCAGGAAGTTCTGGCCGGAAGAGTTGCCGGGGCTCAGGTTCTGCAAAATGCCGGGCAGCCGGGTACCGGTGGCACCATTCGTCTTCGCGGAAATAACAGTATCACCCAGGGTAACAACCCTATCATCTATGTTGACGGAATTCGGATTCACGGAGGTTCATCTCCGGTAAACCCGGCATCGGGTCAGGCCACTTCACCGTTCAACCACATCAATCCCAATGACATTCAAAGTATGGATGTGGTTAAGGGCGCTGCGGCTACCACGCTCTACGGTACCGAGGCTTCCGGCGGGGTGATTCGCATCACCACACGTCAGGGTGAAGAAGGAGTTAACCGGATTCGCGGAAATATCGCTTCCGGCTTTAACAACATGCCTCACGTCGGACCGACGGAAGGCAACCCTACCGGGTTATTTGCGAATCAGTGCCGGGGGGATGATCTGGTTACCTATGACGGCTCACGATTTGAAGACCCCACCTGCCCGGAGGACGGCTCGTGGTTCCGTAATGGAATGATCCAGCGATATAACCTGTCTTTAAGTGGGGGTGTTGACCGCTTCAGTTATTACGTTTCCGGTAGTTTTGCCGATGAAGAAAGTGTGGTACAGGGAGCCGGAGGCCATAACAATGTCGGCCTGAGAAGCAATTTCCGGTTCTACCCTGTTGATGATATCTCAGTAATCCTGAACACCTCTTACAATAACTCATCCACAGACTGGATTCCTGCCGGAAATAATGCCGATAGTTTCTATCTCAATGTTACACGGGGAAATGGCGGTCTGTTCACCGGTGCTGAGGGGTGTGAAGATGATGATGTTACCTGTGTCGGCAACGGAGAGATCCTCAACATGATCAACACGACCGATAACGAGCAGTTTATCACCAGTGTGGCACTGGAGCACAACTATGCTAATATCGTCAATAACCGGTTTACTGTAGGCTATGACTACAATGCCGCCGAAAACCAGGAAACCTACCCCTTCGGCTACTCCAGACTCCCGGAAGGTGAACAGAATATCGGTATTTGGAATCAAACCGTGTTTTCCCTTGAGTATGTAGGAACCTGGGATACTGAAATCACTTCTGATATCCAGTCTACCTTTAATTGGGGCGGGCAGCTTTTCCGTGACCGGAGCATAAATACCACCATGATTTCAGAGGAATTTTCCGGTCCGCAAGAGCCGACCCTGGAATCCGGAGCCCGGAAAGATGTGACGAGTGATACACGCCAAACAGTGGTTACCGGTGGATTTTTCTTTCAGGAAATGCTGAATCTCAACGACCGGCTTTTCCTTACAGCCGGGTTACGTGTTGACGGAAACTCCGCTTTTGGTGAAGATTTCGGCATGCAGGCCTATCCGCAGTTTAACACATCGTTTGTGATTTCAGATTACGATTTCTGGCCGGAATGGTGGCACACGATGCGATTGCGGGCGGCCATTGGTGAATCGGGCAAAGCCCCCGGTACCTTTGATGCGGTACGCACATATCAGCCCATTTCCGGTGATGACGGTCAGCCCGGTTTTACCCCCGGTCAGCTTGGCAACCCTGATCTCGGTCCGGAACGCAGCCGCGAGTTTGAAACCGGTTTTACATCCAGCATGTTCAATGGGTACCTCAATATCGATGCGACCTATTACTACCAGAATACCTATGATGCTTTGATCCCGGTTCCGAGCCCCGCCTCACAAGGTTTTCTGGCATCGCAGCTGACCAACGTCGGGCAGATTATGAATACCGGTGTAGAAGTCGACCTGAACTTCGATGTGCTTCGGACGGATCAGGTTAACCTGAATTTCAACGTAGGTTACTCCAACGCCCGCAGCGAAGCCGTTGACCTTGGTGGCGTCGAAAATATCGTAGTACAGTTTTTCGGCCGGACCTACATTCGCGAAGGCTACC
>SLQI01000207.1 GCA_007131535.1 Balneolales bacterium
CATGGGGATGAAATTTGTAGAACAGGGGGCAGAAGCCTATGAAAAACAGTATAAAGAGCGTCAAATCAAGAATTTAGAGAAACAAGCGAAGCGTTTAGGTTTCCAACTTTCGAAGGCGTCATAGTAACTTGTCAATGGAAGAATCTCTCCAGTAATTGTTGGCCTCCGCTACTGTGCGAAAATGGATGGCAATGACCTGCGAGGATGCAATCAGCGCATCCGGATCATTGGCGTAAACCTCCCGCAATTCGAAGAGCACATCGCGGTCCTGCTGGGTCTCGGTTACGCCTTTGCGGGCCAGCTGAATCGCCACCTGAAACCCTTCTTCCGGGGTATCGGTGATGAGGCTGAGCTCCGTTTCTTCCGCTTCGTCCTCATCTGCAGGCTGAGCTATGGCCATGTGCATACCGGTCGACAGCAGACCAATCACTAAAACTGTGATTATGAAGATATTCCGTGAGATTGATGATTCATTCATAATTGGCAATACATTTGAGTTTTCGTTTGGGTTCTGGAGATGAAAAATCAATTCACCTCCCCATAATAACCGGAGTTTAGTTGCCGCAATTCGGCACTGGTTTTCGGTCCGGGTAGGGCAGTTTGTTGAATCTGAAGAACTAATCGGTAACGATAAAATAGCGTCCTTGTCGTAAATACACAATTAAAAAGGTTACAACCGTTAAAACTTTGAATAATAGGATTGATTCTTTTATTTTAGGCGTCCCGATTCCAAATATATTCACTTTTTAAATTGTATTGATAATGGCTTACGTAGTAACCGACCCGTGCGTCAAATGCAAGTACACCAACTGTGCGGCTGTGTGTCCGGTGGATGCATTTCGGGAAGGTCCGAATTTTTTAGTTATTCACCCCGACGACTGCATCGACTGCGATGCCTGTGTGCCGGAATGTCCGGTTGAGGCCATTTTTCCGGATGATGAAGTGCCTGAAAAATGGGAACATTATATCGAGCTAAATGAGCAGTTAGCCGAAAAGTGGGATGATTATGTCATCAACGAAACGAAAGATGAGCTTCCCGAAGCTTCCGAATGGGCAGAGGTCGAAGACAAACGGGATCATCTGATGGAGTCCTGGGAAGATGTTGAATCAACCTGACTTATTTTTTTAGGTTGCCAATTTTTAAAAATTTACTTTTTAGACAGCCTCGCCCGGCGGCTAAATTGCGTGTTGCTCAACTCTAACAAAAATTTGTTTTCCAGAAAATTGAACCACATTTAAGATTTTTTTCGCGCGGTGAAGCTGCGCTTTTTTACCCCACACTGCCTGTCATCTTTCCACGGCTCCACAGGAGTCCCTATGGGAGAATGCCTGTGGCACGACCGCAGGCGAGGCTTGAAATAGCCATAGGCACGGATGTGCTCCGAGCCGGAGTGGAGAGATCTGCCTTTAATGGTCTCCAGCATGTCCATATACTGTGCGGCCCGGGAAAGGGCAAAGAAGGCAGTAGCGGATTACCAGTCTGTCAAAAGCAGATCTCTCCACTCCGCCGCGTGATGCATGGTCAATCATGGCCAGGGCGTTTGCCCGCGGCTTCGGTCGAGATGACATGGTTGCTGGGGGAAAACAGCGCGACTTCGTCGCGCTGTGAGGAATCCGGCTTTGAAAGCAGAGTAAAGTTAGTTGTGCAACACGCACTAAAGCCACCGGGCGTTGTAAGTAGGTATGGCGTTGAACCCGTCAGCTAAAGCTGACGATAAGTGATGTTATTTTAATTATCCTATTAGGATGAGTGCAGAAATCCCGGCAATATCAGCGGTTCTCCGGATAGTTTAGAATTGAACACAGGTTCGTGACAGCACTCAGATTTTTTCACCGAAACCGCCATTAGATTCAACACTTGCGATGACCGACATCCGAAACGACGAAGACATCAAAAAACTGGTGCATACCTTTTATGGCAAAGTAGCCGAACATGAACGCCTTGGTTACATTTTCAATGACTTTGCCGGGGTGGACTGGGATCATCATCTGCCTAAAATGGTGGATTTCTGGTCTAATATTCTGTTTCAAACCGGCCGGTATGAAGGTCGCCCGTACCGGAAGCATACCCCGCTTCCGATTAAACCCGAGGACTTCAAAAGCTGGTACGATTTATTCACCGAAACCACCGATGAGCTGTTCCGGGGAGAAAATGCCGAATACGTAAAAGAAATGGCGGCAAAGATCGCCTCCGCATTTCAGGTGCGCATGGAGATGGATGGGAAGTTTGAGGGGTGAGGTGCTAAAGCACGGTTTGCTGAATATGGGATGGTTGAATACATTGGAATAAATCCGCATACACGGTAATCAGCTTAACTTAAGCGCATTAACATGAAATACTCCCGGAGGACAACACCACTCAAACAGACCGAAATTCAGGGCCACCATTGTTCGGTTGATGTAAGGCTGGAAAAACTCAGTAAGGTTGCGTTTTTCCGGGAACTACAACAGGAACAGCTTGATAAAATTAACGAACACTTCCGTGCTGCTCATATCCAAAAAGGCGAGCCGGTGTACCATCAGGGAGAAGAGGCAAAACAGTTATTTGTGGTGGTGCACGGTGCCGTAAAACTCATTCATCATACTACTGAGGGTAAAGACATTCTGATGGACCTATTGAAACCGGGTGAGTATTTCGGCGGTTTACCTGTACTCGGGGATGAGAACTATGCCGAAACGGCGTATGCTCAGATGACAAGCTGTGTGCTATCAATCGGTGCTGTAGATTTTGAGCAGGTGCTCCATGCCAATCCCTCTGTGGCTGTTAACCTGATTGAAATTACCACCCGCAGGCTGAAACAGGCCCGCCACCGGATACATCAGTTTACGACATGGCCGGTGGAAAAGCGCATCACTTCTGTACTTTTGATGATGGGAGAAAAATTCGGGGAAGATCGAAAAGATGGCATCCTGATTCAGGTACCCTTTTCGAGGAAGGATCTGGCCGATATGACCGGCACCTCAAGCGAAACCGCCAGTCGGATCATGCGAACATTTCAGGATGAGGGGCTGATTCGCAGCGGCCGGGGTTGGGTGGCCATCAGCGATGCCGAAAAACTTAAACAGAGGTATATATCTGATGGATAGTTACACAAGCCCGAATGGCAAATGCCAATCATCAAGAAAATAACTTATTTATAGAGTACCCAACCTTGCATTATTCACCATTTACTACAAACCCTGAGCTGAAGTAAGAATTTTAGTACTAAATTGAGCCGGCTCATTTTAGTGCAGAGGGTCTCCGGGTATCTTTGAGACAGATTATCAACAATCTGAACTCTAAAACGGAGACCCATTATGACTGTCTTTAAATCGGTTAAACTCACCTTACTCGCAGTAATTTTAGTATTCGGCATAGCTGCCGTTCCGCAATCCGCAAAAGCTCATTGCGACAGTGTGGATGGTCCGGTCGTCACCGACGCTAAAAAAGCTCTGGAGAGCGGCGATCTTCATCACGTGCTGATCTGGATAACGGAAGAGCAGGAACAGGAAGTAAGGGATTCATTTGAAGAAACCCTGGCCGTTCGAACAGAAAGTGAACGGGCACGTGAACTGGCCGACCGATATTTCTTTGAGACGGTTGTCCGTCTGCACCGGGAGTCGGAAGGAGCGGCCTATACCGGATTGAAACCTGCGGGCACGGAGCTCGCCCCCTTCGTACCAAAAGTTGATGAAGCTCTCAAAACCGGCAATCCCCAAGAAATAAAAGCGCTGATCCTTGATCATTTTGAACAAGGGTTGCACGAGCATTTTGTGCCGGCTTATGAAGCACGTGACTTCGATGAAGAAGATGTGCGAGCCGGACGTGATTTTGTCCACAAATATGTGGAACTGCTGCACTATGTGAAGCCGGTATTTGAAGCGATTAAGGCTGATCATGATACCGAAGCTTCAGCACACAGTCATTAATATTCCCCACCCCGCCTGGCAGGTTCGCAAACCTGCCAGGTCATAAATAAACTACTTCTATGAAAACCACATTGCGAAGCGACCAATTAAGCTGCCCCTCATGTGTAAACAGTATTGAATCCGGGCTGAAGCGCCTGGATGG
>SLQI01000165.1 GCA_007131535.1 Balneolales bacterium
ATACCCAATTTTTCTTAATCTACTGATTTACCTTAATTACCTGTTGTTTCCAAATGACATCATAAGTTTTCTTACAGACACCAACTAACCTCAGTGGTTATTACTCGTCAGAATCTTCTTCGCTTATTTCGATGGTTTCGAGATCGTTGCTTTCACCGGCCGTAACTTCAACGTCCTCAATGAGCAGCTCTTCATAACCTTCTTCAGGTACAAACTGTACATCGTAGGTGCCCTCTTCGAGGCTCATGAGCATAAAGTAGCCGGATTCTTCGTCCGGTACAGCTGAAGTCACTTCTTCATCTCCGTCTAAAGCATAAACCCGCTCTACAGAGTCGTGAGGCTCAACCTCGCCTTCAATATTGCCCGATACGGCTTGGCTTACAGCCCGGATAACCGGTTTCAGCAAATACGAGGATTCTCCGGGAGCATCACCCTGTTTTACTACTGATCGCTTGGCATCGAAATCGAGAATCATCTCATAATCCATACCCGTTTCGAGTTGAGCATCGATATTCAATTTCAGACCGGTCTGCGCTCCGCTTGGTACCATCATATCATAGGTTTCCCCATCAACAGTAACCGAGTTGTTTTCACCTAAGATCATGCGAATCTGGCGATACGTGCCAGCTTCAAGCTCAGCTTCTCCCAGCACCGTCATATTTCCGTTGGTATATTCAAGCAGATCATAGACCTCATCCGGCTCTGCAACTGTATGCCAGCCTTCATCCTCATCTTCCTGATTGTTGACCTCGATGCGCTGGACGTCCACATTCACGGCATCATAGTTGCCCTCTTCATCATGCATGAAAACCCGGAATGTGCCGGAATCTTCCATGGGGCTGTCACAGTACGTTAAGGTAAGGACCATTGCAAATGCGGCAAGTCCGGTTATTGCTTTATTTAAGGGATTCTTTAGGTGATTCATATCTATTCCTGTTTTGGTTTCGGTTAATTAAAAAAAACTCCCGCCTGGCCGTTCATAAGGCTTAAGAGCAACCCTTCAACTTTCCTCTTTCAGACTCTGAGTACGGCCCCGGCGGGAGTAAAGCTCTGCGATTAAAAAGGGGAGGAAACAGATAAGGCAGGGGTAACAAGAGTAACAAGGCCTGCTTCCTCCCCTGGGGGTTGCTTGGAGGTTGCTACCGTAAAATTTTCAGATCAATCCATGAAGCTGAAAATTACATTCTTGCCGATTTCCGACAGTGACCAGGCTTTCTTCTTTAAAAGAACTTTTCAATTCACAACTACGCATTCCCATTTTTCTATCTCCGCTTTATTTCAGGATTTTGGGTTTTCCTGATTCACAAGCTTCCGTATTTGTCAATTTCTACCGGTAGGACGCCGCTCCATCCAAAGGGTTACAAAAAAAATCGATTTTTTTTACTACTGTTCGACTAAAAGTTTGTAATCATCCTATAATGCTCTGTTTACGACTTATTACGGGATGTACAATTTTTGCAGGGTAGCTAATGAATATCCGTTACCGTCAGCTTCATCCGACGGTTGTACGGCTCCCACAAAGTTATGGGGCTTTTAGCCCCGAAATGGTAGTTTGACATACATTGATAATCCTTCCATGTAAGGATACTTCGGTTTGAAAAGTGGGGTGGCTGGAATTGTGGAGCAGGAGTGGAAAGGTGCGGGACTAAAGCCCCGCGTTAATATGAGGGGGAGGCACTTAACCGTTGACTGAAGTCAACGGAAATGAATGGGTGTGAAGCTGACAACTGACAACAGTATTAGGTTGTCAATCCCTGATTCAGCTAACATACAGCGTTGCGATACCTATATTGCATCAAACCGGTATGTGTCTGTAGTATGATTTATTTTTCTCACCAGTAACCAGTAACAGCTACCGTCTGGTGAAAAAAATTTAGAATCGAACTCAGATTCCAGTGCCACGCTCCGTCAGGGTTGTTTCGTGAACGACTGCGCCCAAATCCTTCACAAATTGTTCCGTATTACCTTTCTGCTGTTGAAAACGGGATTACCCGCCGTTGGGTGGACCTCCGGGCGGATCAGATGGCGGGCCGCGGCGTTCATCATCTCCCCGGCCCGGTACACCGTCCAGACCTGGTGGAATCATACCCGGCGGACCTCCCTGTATATCACCTTTAAAAAGATTTTCCAGTACCTGCCGGCCAGGCGCTCCGCGATCTATCTGTTCATTAATACCCCGGCCGATGGCTTCTGCCGGTAGTTGACTGAAAAACTGCGCCGCATTCATAGCAGCCGGAAGCTGTTGAACCTGATTTGCGCTAAACCCTGATTTTATCGCATTCAATAATATCTCATTACTCAAATCCGGATTATCTGCCGATGTGGGCATATCCGCCATTACCCGCACCGATGAGGCAACGGATGAGACGGATACCCCGCGCTGACCCGAGATACGTGTGACATCATTAAGAAATGAATTTAAGGACGCTTCATTCACATTTTGCTGTAATGCCTGAGCAGAGCTTTGAATCAGATTATTCCTCATCTGAGACATCGCTTCATCCAACTCCCGGCCGGCCATTTCCTGTTCCACAGATTCCCGCACCTCCTCCTGCTCCAACCAGGGGTCGATGATTTCAGCGGCCCGGCTGACCCCCCGTTCAAACTCAGCCAGAACCCTATGCACATTTTCTGCCGGTACTCGTTTAGCCAGCCCTTCCATGGACTTCTGAATCACAAAATTATAGGGCAGGTTATTTTCAGCCAGCTTTATGGCTGGCTCAATCAAATTCCTGATTTGCCCGTCGTCGTAGTTTTGATTCTGTGCACGCTCGACTAAGCGCTCTAACCGGTCCCGATCGATACCGGCAGCCTCTCCCCTTTCAATCAACCCGGAAAAATCCTGAGCCTGGACTCCCGGCACATAAACTGCCACCAGAAGCACAGCTAATAAAGGACAAGCAGCTTTTGTAGAATATTTTAATATGTCTGTAATTTTTTTCATCACAATGTACCCTTTATAAGTCAACGATGATTCTTCCATTGCGGCCGCCAAACCCGTCATCTACGGTTGGGGTGGATTCGGGTAAGTCGAGCCATTCTCCTTCATCGTCCCTTCGCACCCTTATTTTGTATTCATGGGAACCTGCCGTCATGTCAATTTCAGCCCGATATCGATTGCGTGAGACTTCCCTCAATGGTATGCCGGGCTCCTCCCAATCGTTAAACTCGCCGGTTATATAGAGCCTGCCCTCACCCCGGTACCGGACTTCAATAACTGAAGGCTCATCGGCGCTGAGGTTTTCCCAGAAAACTTCCCTTAACTCATCACCGGTTGAAAAGTCCGGTGTTATAGACACCTCCACACCTGCCGTTACTTCGTAATCCGTTAACAATTGGTCATCCGTACTGCTCGACCAGCCAAGTCCGGAAACCCGGCCGGTCAAAGCAACATTTCTATTTAGATTGTACCTGCCATTAATAGATCCTCGAAATATCTGATCTTCGATTACAAACGTTTCGTCTGTCTGATCACCCTCCGGCGGAGCTGCCCCACCCTCTCCGTCAAGACGGAATTCATCAGTATATTGATCCACGGATAGCCGCAGGGATAAACTCACATCCGAAACCGGCCGATATCCGACTGTTACAGCCGTACTGAAACCCTGCGTCGGGTCGGTGATATGCGCGAAACTGCTCAGGAACCGGCCGGAGATATTCCAATTGAACCCCAGCCAATGCTCAAGTTCAAGTCCATAGGTATCATACCGATCAGAACTGGTTTCCTCCTCTAACGTATAATGCCGCCAGCTAACCCCGGCCTGTACAGATGCTTTAGTAAATGTACTCAACAGACGATTTACTTTAACATGAGCCCACTGCATATTGCGGGTGTAATCTGACTGAAAATGATTGAGCCCGCCGATAGCCTCCGCTGTCCAGTTCTGTGTAAGGCGTTGAGATACGGTAACGTTGGATAGCCCTCCCAACCACGTGGGTCGTTCATCCAGTTGATCAAACACTTGCCCTCCGGCCATGACCTGAATACTGCGACCCGGAGCCGTCCACGAGAACGTGCCGGTTGGCATAAAGCTATAATAGGCAGCCGTA
>SLQI01000240.1 GCA_007131535.1 Balneolales bacterium
GATGTTTTGGTAATCCTGCCACTGCAAAAACGGGTAGCCGTCGTTATCATCCGGATTTGCTCCCCATTCATTATCAAAGTCCAGGCTTTCCATTTCATCATAAGCATCCGGCCACTGCATATCTGAAATATTCCGACCCTGCACCCCACTGCCATCTCCTACACCAACACCCGCAGTGACATCACCATCCTCTAAATCATTAAGCTCCTCGTTCCAGTAGGAATCACTTATGGTACCACCGTTATTATCACCTACTAGTCCGCCTTCTCCATCACCCGGTCCCCTCGAACTTACCACTCCGGCAGCATAGGTCTTTTCTATGCTGCCATTATTTTCACCTACTAATCCACCCACCGGCTTCGGACCAACTATATCTCCTAAAGTAGCAGAATTTATTATACTCCCGTTGTTGATAGCTACCAACCCCCCGGTATGGCTATCTCCTCCACCTCCACCATCTACTTGAACATCAGCTATAACCTGATCCAAATCACCACTTGATACTCCCGCCACACCACCTATATCATCATCACTTCCAATAACTGTACCATCGACCGCGACCTTACTCATTACCCCGTCAAAATTTCCGGCCACCGCACCTACTCTATTTTCACCTGAAATATCGACGTTCTCCAGAGTAAGATTGCTAATCGTAGCATCGTCGGTACTGCCGAAAAGGCCTACATAATCTTCATTGCCCCGGTCAATAGTCAGATTTTCAATGGTGTGAAAATCCCCGTCAAATGAACCGGTAAACGGAGTGGTATCATCACCAATAGGGTCCCAATTTGGCTCTCCGGAAAGATCAATATCATCAACCAGCACGTAATGTGCATCTAAATCTTCGCGAACCTCATCAAGGTGTTCGGCAGTTGCAATCTCATATGGATTTTCTGAGTCACCATCTCCCGCACCTGAAAACTCCGCCCACACCTCTACATGTACCCCCACAACCAACAACAGGGCCAGCAACGAGCCACCAATCTTATGACAAGATATTTTACACTCCATTGAACACTCTTTTCGTATCCAGAGTCGGTACGAGGAGAGCACAGCTATTACCGATGGAGCACATGAGGAAAGCTATAGCGCTACAGAACCGCCCCGAAAAACTTCGCTTCCGTGTTTAAGAAGTTTAGCCGGTATCGGTTTTATAAATTCTTATTCCTGTATCGTTAGTGCCTTATGTTACTCCGGGTTTACCAGTTACTCCGTTACCAACCTGGATAATTACGTTAAAAAATTAGGGGTATCCGTGATTATTGGTGAATTCCCATGAACCAAATATGCTGCCGGTTGCCCGATAGCAATGCCTCTGAAAATCAGACAATTTGTTACTCTTTCTACTTAGCGTAGATGACTCATGGTAAATTAGCATATCTTAATAAAAATTAAAATACCCACTTGTCTGCAACATGATACCCCGAAAATATGTTGCAATTCAATTAATTACCCGGTTAATTCCCGGCAAATCCGAAAAGATAATTGCTCAATTTTTCATCATTGAACAACTCCGGAAAGGCCGTCAACAAAGCATTCGAACTGAATGCTTCACCTCACTTATCAAAATTTAACCGGTTAGATACTTTTGCATTTGAACCCATTGATTTCACTGAGGGTTCATACCTGTTACTCTTTACCTCTGAAAAAAGGCTTTGCAATATATAGTATGAATTACGAAAAACAAGCAGTAAACGGATCAGCAGACCCAACGTTTAATTTTACTCTGATAATTTTTTCCCCTGAATCATTTGTAAATCTCCCGGATGGTTAGACGGTTGGTTACCCTTCTAACCAATTAACAAGGAAAAATCACGAACAGTCGAGCTGGAAAAGCGACTATCATTGAATAGTCGGTTTTTAACTGTGGATTGGTCCAAAATCAAATCACATATCACAAATCGTTAATCTGCTATCCACCGGCCTTACTTCGATTTCCGCGTATCAGCTAACTTTTTCGCTTTACCTCAGCAACCTGCGCCGGGTTTGACGAATTAACGATAGCAGATTAACGATTTTTGATTGGCGATTTTTTACACGACAAGCCTTCACTGAACTCTTCCGGAAAGCAGATACAGCACCGCCATTCGCACGGCAAGTCCGTTCGTCACCTGATCCAGTATGATTGCCCGGGAGTTGTCGGCTACTTCGCTTTCCAGTTCCACTCCTCGGTTTACCGGTCCGGGATGCATGATGGTGAAATGCGGAAACTCTTTCAGGTGCCGCTTTTTGATACCGAACCGCTCATGATACTCGCGAACTGACGGAAATAACCCCTGCTCCTGCCGCTCCAGCTGAATGCGCAGAGCCATCGCCACATCACACCACTCCAGGGTTTCTTCCAGACGGTACGAAATATTCGCACCGAGCTCATCCGCATACAACGGCATCATGGATTTGGGTCCGCATACGGTCACTTCCGCTCCCATTTTGGTAAGCCCCAAAATATTGGATCGCACCACCCGGCTGTGAAGGATATCACCGATGATGGCCACTTTTAATCCTTTTAACTCCCCGAATTTCTGCTTCATGGAATACATGTCGAGCAGGGCCTGGGTGGGGTGCTCATGCGGACCATCCCCGGCATTAATTACCGATGTATTGATGCAGCGGGTCAGATAATGCGCCGCACCCGGACTTTGATGACGAATGACGACCATGTCAATTTTCATGGCTCCGATGTTTTGGATAGTATCTTTGAGCGACTCTCCTTTGCCTACGCTGGACCCTTTGGCAGAAAAATTCACAACATCGGCTCCCATCCGCTTTTCGGCCAGTTCAAATGAGAGGCGGGTTCGGGTGCTGTCTTCATAAAACAGATTTACGACGGTCACATCCCTTAAGGTCGGTATTTTGGGGATCGGGCGGTTGAGAATTTCCAGAAAGCGATCGGTTTGCTGCAGAATGTGGCCGATATCCTCTGCCGAATAGTCGGCCAGCCCCAGCAGGTGGCGGTGCCCGAAGTCGACATTCGTTGCTTCTTTGTCCGTCATTCCGCCTCCTTACGTTTTACGACATATACCGCGTCTTCTCCGTCTTCTTCGGTCAGATGCACCCGGATTTCTTCATTGGCGTGAGTGGGAAGCATTTGCCCTGTGATATCCGGCTGAATCGGAAGCTCCCGGTGACCACGGTCAATCATACAGCAGAATCTGATTCCGGCGGGCCTGCCGAAACTCATGATAGCTTCAAGGGCAGAACGGACGGTTCGGCCGGTATACAAAACATCATCCACCAGAACTACCTGCTTGTTATATAGATCAAAAGGTATATCCGTGAGCTGGACGGATGGCATTTTCATCCGGGTGCGAAAATCATCACGGTAGAACGTGACGTCCAGCACACCGAGCGGCAGGTCAACGTGAAAGTAGCTTTTGATCCGGTCCCGCAACCTGCGGGCAATATAAACGCCCCGGGTCTGCATTCCAATAAGCACCAGATCGGCCGGATCATCATAAGGCTCAACAATCTGATGGGCGAACCTTGTCAGCGTCCGTTCGATGTCCTGAGATGTTAAAATTCGGGAAGTATCCAATGGTAGTATTCGGCTTAGCGGAGTAAACTGATCGCAGGAAGTTAGCTAACTCAAACTTATATCTCAAAGAATTCCGAATGGAAATAAAGATTTAATTACCTTCCCTGTCCCCCTCGTTGCTTTGGGCTGACCTGGTAAGCCATATTGAGAAATACAATTAGGCACAATTCTTGTATATATTTGAAAGAAACAGGAATTTAGAGTTACACAACACCAATATTTTTTGTTAATGAATCCCGCCGGGGATTCCCACCATTCGGGAGTTGTTCATAAGTCATAAAGTATATATTATTATTCTCTAACTCCTTACGATGGTCACTATAAAATACAAGCAAAGTTATATTTAGAGGTAAAACGATCCGTTTAGGTGAAGCAGTCACCTGCAGCCAGTTGATGACTTTACCCGTGTACCGGACTTAAATTCTTTTTTTATGGCGATTAATACCATTACAATTGATTTTTGGAATACTCTGGTAGTTGCCCGCAGCAACGGCGAGGCACGGCAGGAAGCGAGAGTTCGTGCCGTGCGGCAACTCGGAGAGAAGTATAATTCCTCTATTACTGAAGAACAGGTGCAGCAAGCCCGACGATATGCTGATGAAAAGTTCAGGCATGTTTGGCTGGAAAACCACCGGACCCAAACTTCGGAAGAACTGATCGCCAACATGCTGGAATATCTCTCTCTTCCGGTAGATGAAGACGAGCTCCGGCACCTTGTTTCGGTATTCCAGAACTCGATGGATGACGGTCCGCCTGATCTTGCTGCCGGGGTGTCCGAAGCGCTTGAAGAGTTGTACCATATCGCTCCACTCGTGATTGTTTCTGATACGATGTTCAGCCCCGGCAAAGTGCTTCGGAACTATCTTAAAAAAAAGAAACTCTTCAACTACTTTCGGTATTTTGTATTCAGTGATGAAATCGGGGTGAGCAAACCGCATCACCGAACGTTTGAAAAAGCGTTGGCCATAACCGGAACTCCGCCGCATGAGTCTGTTCACATTGGGGATATCGAACAAACTGATATTACCGGTGCCCGAAATATGGGAATGAAAACGATTTTGTATACCGGGGTTTCAAATTCCGACGAAAATCAAACCACCGCCGATTTTATTTGCCATAACTGGCATGAAATTCCTCACCTGATTCATTCAATGCATTCCGGCCAGGCCGGTACCGGTTAATCAGGATGAGCCGATTGCCTGCAGAACCTGCCCGAGGTAATCAAACAACAGGTCAAACATCTGGCTGAATACTACCGGCAAATTCGGTGCTACCAAAAGTACCATTGTGAGGCCGATTAACACCTTAAGCGGCAGTGCAATGAAAAACACGTTGGCCCTTGGCATAATTCGCCCGAATATGGCAAAAGCGAGATCCAGGATAAACAATACTATGATGAACGGCGCGGCCAACTGCACACCTATAATGAACAATTGTGCCGCCATATCCATAAATACCGGAGCGGCAAGTTGAGCCTGGACTTCACCAATCGGTACAATATCAAAACTCCTATATAACGCCTGGATATACATGTGTTCACCGTCTATTGCCAGGAACAAAACCACGCCGAAGATCATAAATAACTGAGTTATCAGCGCACTCTGATCCTGTGTAAGCGGGTCCACCATATTAGCAAATCCGAGCCCCACTTTAATACTGATGAACTGCCCTCCCAGTTGTACACCTCCGAATACAATTTGTCCCACCAGCCCCATTGTTGCACCCACCAACACCTCTCGTATTACTGCAACCACCAGCTCTATAAGCGTAGCGTCAGCGGGGATATAGGCTTCCTGCATTGGTATAACCGGGTAGAGCATCACGGTCATGGCTACCGCAAAAAATAGCTTGACGCGAGCCGGAAAAAATTCCGAGCCGAAAAACGGCGCGGTCATTAAAATGCTGCTTACCCGGACGAATATCAGAAATGAGGCTATAATAAACTCAACGGTAAAGATATTCATCACCGCCCCCTATTAATCCGGTTGGGCTGCCGGCAGGTGAAAATGAAAATCTTGCGGCACCGGGTCTGCGCTGCGAAACGTCCGCTGTGAAAGCGTCGTTGTGCAAGCAGACCGGTAACCGCACCGTAGTTCAGTTGCGGATAGTTTTTTCGATATGTTTTCGCTCGGGCAGCTCATTCACGCAAAGATGTTTTTAAAATTGCCACTGCAGCTTTTATCCGGCTCCGGCGACGGTCGGTATAAAGCGAAAAATTCGTTCGGTAAAGTCAATCGCATATTGCAGCATAAATCCAAAAAGGAAAAATAACATCGTTACGACCACCGCCATTTTAGGCACGTAACTCAATGTCATTTCCTGTATGGTAGTAGCCGCTTGAAGGATGGAAATCATCAATCCGATTATCAATGCTCCTACCAACAGCGGCCCTGCCAGAACGGTTGCTGCAGTCAATGCTTCCTGTACCCAGTAAACCCCAACTTCTTGATCCATGAGGAAAACCTATCTGATTATCCTTAAAATTGCTAATTAAAACTTTGCACTAACGACTCCACGATTAGATACCAGCCGTCGGTAAGTACAAATACCAAAATTTTAAACGGCAAAGATACCAGTACCGGCGGCAAAAATATAATTCCCATCGAAAGGAGAATAGAGGCCACTACCAGATCGATTACCAGAAACGGCAGATAGATCAAAAAACCGATCTGAAATGCGATACGCAGCTCACTGATTACATACGAGGGAACTACCACATACAACGGGAGTTCTTCTACATCGGCCACAGCGTCAATGTCGGCCATATCCATAAACATTAGCAGATCCTGATCGCGGGTCTGCCGTATCATAAACTCTTTAAGCGGGGTTGCCCCGATTGTCAGGGCTTCCTGCTGCGTAATTTCATCATCGAGATAGGGTTCAATGGCTTCGGTATTGATCTCATTAACCACCGGAGCCATGATGAAAATTGTCAGAAACAGCGCCAGACCAATCAAAACCTGATTAGGCGGAGATTGCTGGGTACCCATGGCCAGCCTCAAAAAGAAAAACACCACCACAATACGCGTGAAGGAGGTCATCATCGTCACAAAAGCCGGTCCGAACGCCAGTATGGTAAGTATGATCAGCGTCTGAATAGCCAGCGAATAATCTTCAGCTCCATCAACCGGCGTAACACTCAGGTCGATCCGGGGGATAGTGCCCGGTTCATCGGGGTCGTCCGGCACCTGAGCTAAAGCTGCACCTCCCTGTATAGCGGGAATACCCACCAGTAAAATCAGGGTGATCAATACAAGCCGAATGAGGTGTCTGCTATTCACTTTCTTTGTTGTAATGATGATAAAATTCTGGAAAATGAGGAATCCTGCTGGCCGGCTCTGGTGGCCTGTTTCAATTGCTCCGGGGATTTCCATTCATCTTTTTGATAGCGATGCAGCAGGTTTACAGATTGACTGGATACTCCGAGTACCCAATATTCTTCGTTTATTTCAATCACTTTAATTTCCTGCCCCATACCAATTTGCTGGTTGCCTACCACTTTAGCGACCGGGCTGCCTGCGGCAAGTGAGTTCTGCGTTGTATACTTTCGGCTGTACCACCACCAAAATGCGATGGCCAGCCCGCCCAGAACCAAAAAGGTGGTGAGCGCATTAAAAAACATACCCTGGCTTTCAGTCTGCCGGCTTAAATCCTGGCTGTCCGTACCGAGTGCCTGTCTGAGGCTGTCGAGCCGCTGCTGCTCTTCAACCGATACAGCCTGGCGCTCCGAGCTATCGGTTTGTGCCATGACAAACACCCAAAGCACCAGTAACCCGAATGAGACCGATAAGACGATCTTCAGAAACCGCTTTGGGTCACCCGGCAGAGAAGGAGGAGAGTTTTTCCAGTCCCACATTTAGCGTAATGTCTCCAGCCGTTCTCTTGTAGAAACCAGGTTGGTAACCCGTACCCCGAAGTTTTCATCAATCACGACCACTTCACCTTCGGCAATGCGATGACCGTTGGCATAGATTTCTACGGGCTCACCGGCCAGTTTATCCAGTTCGATAACAGAACCGCGTACCATATGCAGAATTTCACCAAGCGGCACCTCTTTTCGTCCGAGCTCTACGGAGATATCCAGTTCAACATCTTTGAGGATATCCAGATTACGACTTCCGATCTGACTTGACTGAGATGATGAAGAAATTTCATCAAATTCTACCGGCTGACTTTCCACCGGATTGTTTTTTACCTTTTTGGCTGGATTTTGCTTTTGGGTGTCAGAACTGCTGGCTGAGCTTTCCTGACGCCCTTGTCCCGCTCCTGCTTCCATGCCGGGTCTGGCAGAGTTACCGGGATTACCGCCATCTGCTTGTTGTGTAGTTTGATGCCCCCCGGAAGCTCCCTGTTCAACTACTTCATCAGCTGCTTCTGCAACCGACTCTTCTTCACTTCCGGGTATAAGTTTGCTTACAGCCTGATCATCCGGAACAGATACGGCAATGATCAAAGCAAGCTGCGGCAGTTCATCGCCATCAATTTCAAATTTTCCGGAGACATCCAGCTGAATCATATAATAATGGTCAGATGAAACGGTCTTGGCAATCTGGCCCGATTTCAGGATTTCAACATCCCCCGGCTCTGTAGTGATTTCCAATTCCTGAAGCCCGCTTTGCAGAGCTCCTACAAGCTGTGAAGAAAACTCTTTAATCAGATCCTGGGTGATTTCATTCAATTCAGTTTCTTCAACCCCCAGCATAGCATTAGAAAGCTGCGGAAGCCAGTTTTCATCATAGGCAACAAACAGCTCGATTCCGCTTTGTTTTTCCTTGCCCCGGATAACTACAGTACCGGTTTTGAGAGCCTCGGTGGTCATTGATGGCTCAGTAAAGCTGGAGGCCGACATTTCGACCTGAATTTTTTTCAGCAGAACATTTTTCAGCACTCCTTCTATCGAAGGAATTAATTTCCGGGCTCCGTCTTCCCAAACTTGCAATTCCATACTAACTTTCCTCTTCCTGCAGGTTTTCTTCTTTTAATTTGTTTTTTCGGGCCGCTCTACGTTTAGCGGCTTTACTCCGCCGGGCCTTCCGCTCTTCGGTCTGTTCCGGATTGTTTTGTGTCGACTCAGACTCAGGCATCTGTCCGGTTGCGGCATCCGGAGTTGCCGTTTCCTGTTCCGGATTTTGAGACTCCGTGTTTTCCGAATCTCTGCTATCTGTCTGTGCAGCATCCTCATCTTCAGCGAGGATATCATAAATTTTTATCGCTTTATGATTGCGGTGCTGCCCCGGATAGCCCAGCATCTTGGTCCTGTTATTTACTTTGACCTCTATGGGGTCATCCGTGCGCTGATCCAGCGTAATGGCATCGCCTTCATCCAACTGAACTAATTGTTCGATTGTAATTTTTGTAGACCCCAGTACCGCTCTTACCGGTGTATTTATGTTTTTGACATGCTCGGTATAGGCTGTACGCTGCTCCGGTGGAAGATCATCTTTCCGGGATTTATGAGCATACTTAAGCGTGTTGGCCAACGCTTCCTCAAGCAGCGCATAGGGATAACAAATATTCAATGTAGCGACACTATCATAGACTTTGATCTGATAAAACACTACGATAGCCGGCTCAACCGCAGAGATAATCTGAATATTCTCCGGGTTACTTTCGTATGAATGCTCTTTGATATTCACTTCCATGAAAGGCTCCCAGGAATCCATAAGCTCAGAATAGAGGCGATCCATTATCCGCCCCATAATCTTCTGTTCTATTATGGTCATCTCCCGGCGAAACGCCATTTCTTTGGTTTGCCCGCCGGTTTGCCGCTCAACGGCAAAAATGCAGAAACGTGGGTCAAGTTCCAGAACTGCCTCTCCGCCCAACTCCTCAACGGTAAACAGATATAAAGAACTGGGTGAGGCAATAGACTGAACAAACTCGGAGTAAACTACCTGATCGATGGCATTCAGTTGAACGTCTACGATAGTGCGCAAAGAGTTCGTGAGCGCTACACTCAGATTTCGGGCCAGCATTTCATGCATCGTGCGCAATGAACGCATCTGCTCTTTACTGACCAACTTCGGGTGTTTGAAGTCGTAGTTGACCACCTCTTTAGAGGGATGCTTTATCGCAGCAGAAGATTTTTCAATACTTCCGGAGAATTTTTCTGAACCTTCCGGCTCATCTTCACTCCCGGAGTACCGGGTCATCAACTGGTCAATTTCGTTCTGTGACAGCAGTTTTGCTGACATAAAAGTCTAAGTTAATTCGATTTTATTGCATGACATACTCAGTAAAAAACAAATTCCGGACCGATCTTCTGCCAAGCACCTCATTTATAATTATTCCCATTTCCTGTTTGATATCCCGGCGTTCACCTGTACTTGCCAGTTCGGGTACTGTTCGTCTTCCCAGCATTTCAATCAAGGCATCCCTAATTACAACCTCCCGCTGTTCAAGCAACTCAAGATGCCTTTCATCAGACACCTCTAAGCCAATAGATACCAATAATATACGCTGTCCGTCCGAGCCTTTCGGATTCACTACGATATCTTCAATTTCATAATAACCGGCAAAATCCGGTGAGGTGCCGTGAACCCGTTCATAAATTTGTTCATAATTTTCAGCAACCAGCCAATAGGCCAGCCCTGCTTCTGCTATCAGAAGCAGTGATAAGAGGAAAATATTTCCGAAGGTCTTACTCCGTGAACCCGGAATAGCAACTATAGGGATATTGTCGGTTTTGTTGCTATCCTGTAGGGGTTGTTGTTCCTGGATTTGAGGTTCTTGTGGTTCTGCCATGTTTATTCAGGTACTTCTACCGATGGTGATGGAAATTCCGGCAATCCGAGTTCTCTGGAAAAATTTCCGGGTTCTATGGATTGCGGGTCGTCGTTATATCGTACATATATTTCAACTCTGCGGTTAGCCCGGCGCCCTTCTTCAGTTTGGTTGGTTGCAACAGGCCGATATTCTCCGTGGCTTGCAATTTTAAAGCGTTCCGGAGGCACATCCGTGACATTCATTAAGTATCGGGCCACACTGGCTGCGCGATCAGAGCCGAGCTCCCAATTAGATTCAATATCCGCGTGAGCAGCAATCGGAACGTTATCCGTATGCCCCTGAACTTCAATTTCCGAAACAGATTGATCAAATAAATAAGTTATTTGATCCAACACAGCCTGGCCTTCATCCATGAGATCCGCCCGGCCGCTTTCAAAAGTAAGGGATTCCCGCAGGATAATCCGGTTCCCCTCTTCCATCAAGTCAATCTGGACTTCATCCTGAAGTCCCTGCTCTTCAATATATTCAGAAAATTCCTGCCACTCTTCCTCCATCCGTCTGCGTTCCGGAAGCTGGTCCGGTGGAATCATCGTACTTTCCGTCAATATACCCGTACCCCCTTTAAACGGGCTTAAAATACTCCTGAGCACCGTTTTATCAATGTCCGGCGTAAGTACGTAAAGCACGATAAAAAAGATCAATAACAGCGTAATGAAATCGCTGTACGTGATCAACCAGTTTCCAGGCCTGACAGGACGTTTTCCCATTTATCTTTCTGCTGATTAACCCAGTTGTTATACATTTTCTCTTCCTGCTGCTGGCTGAATCCTTTACTTCCATGTATCCGCAGGTATTCTGCCCGCTCGTCGGGCTTAATATAACTGAGCATCTTTTTTTCCATGATACGGGGATTTTCACCGTTGGCCAGTGAAACGATGCCTACACGAAGCATGGTTTTTTCGATAACTAATTGTTCGGCGCGCTCCTGCAGCTTTCCTGCCAATGGCGTAAATACCAGGTTGGCCATCGTCGTACCATATAAGGTAGTAATTAAGGCAATGGACAGACCGACCCCCAGTGATTCCGGATCCTCCAGACTTTGCAACATTAAAACCAAACCGATAATGGTACCGATCATCCCGAATGCCGGAGAATAGCCCCCCATGGACTCCAATACTTTCACACCTTGCTCCTGCCGGCGTTCTAACGATTCGATTTCATCATCGAGAATTTGCTGCAGGTTTTCGTCCGATATGCCGTCAATAGCCAATTCCAACCCGCTTCTCAGATAATCATCCTCTACATAACCTACATCATCATCCAGTACCAGCAAACCGTTACGACGTGCCCTGCGGGCAAACATCGTCATCATTTCGATGTATTCGGTCATATCCGACCGTGTATTCGTAAGGGTTTGCTTGAGGATGGTGAAGGTTTCGGATATATGCTGAAAACTGTAATTGATCAATGTTGCAGAAAACACTCCTCCCGTCACAATCAAAAAGGATGCAATACTTACAAAAGCAAAGAAATTCCCCTGGGAGACGATTGCAAGAAAGATCAATCCGGCTCCAAACAGAAAACCAAATAGGGTTGATTTATCCATAAACCGGCTGGTTTCGTATAATTAATCAGCCTCCTCCACCCCGGAATGAGATGGAGAAGGCTTTTTTCATTCAATATAAATTATCGTTTAAGGCCTACAGCTTCATTAAGAATCTGATCGGCAGTCTGAACGACCCGGGCATTGGACTGGTATGCCCGCTGAGTAACGATCATATCGGTAAACTCCTGGGCAAGATCAACATTTGATCCTTCCAGGGCCCCGGCACTGATGCCGGTGTCCGCCATGTTATTGGCTGTAGTCAGCGATACATCGCCGGACTCATTGGTAAGCCCCAGCAAGTTAGAGCCTTCCTGGCTCAGACCTTGCGGGTTAGCTACTTCACCTATAGCCAGCTGCCCAAGCTGCCGGCTCTGGCCGTTACTGTAATCACCGACAACGTATCCGTCGGCATCAATGAATGCATCTACAAGTTCGCCCTGGGCGAACCCGTCCTGTGATGCAACCTGTGCTGTAGTGTTGGCATCCCGTTCGGTCAATGAATTGCCGTCTGCTTCAAAGTTAATGGTGAAATTAACATTGGAAGAACCGTTTCCGGGATCAAACGAAAGTGCATGGCGCGGATCGGAAACCAAATTTCCATTTTGGTCGAATTCAAGTTCACCGGTAGCATCGTCCGGATCTATGATTTCTTCGCCATCCAGGAAACTGATTTCATACTCCCAGTCACCATGATCATTCTGAGTCAGCTCCATTACCATGGTATGGGCTTCTCCTACCGCATCATAGACGGTGGAGCTTACACGCTGACTGTTGGTTTCGCCGAACTGTGTGGTTTGAAACGACGGGGAGCTTACACTTCCGGTCCCGTCGACTTCCATACCCAACACGTTCAGCTCACTTTCACCAAGCTCATCGGCCTGAATTCGAAATACGCCGTCTTCAAGACTTACACTGGCTTGTTCATCTGGATCGTTAAGCTCATCAGCGATAGCTGCACGAAGATCTTCCAATGTCGTATCATCATCTTCGACCTCTAATTCTGCCGTCAGGTCATTGCCGTCATTGTCTATCAGATTAACTTCCACGATATCACCATCGGCAAGATCCGTGAACTGATCGATATCCTGAAGCAACGTATCGTCATCAGCGATATCACCTGAGTTGGTAGTAAAAGCCTGTGCCTGTGTGATTATCTGGGCCAGACTTGTATTGTTATTCAGGTTACCATGAATGTCCATGGAGCTGGTAGCCTGCGGATCATAGGTATCATCCATATTGATTTGCAGGTCTTCGGTAGCACCACCGGTTATAATGTCTCCTTCGGCGTTGGCATTATAACCCTGAACACTCAGGCCGCCCTGAGTAACCAGTTTACCATCGTCGTTAAACTCAAAGTTACCGGCGCGACTCAAAAAGTCGGTCTCGCCATCGTTGACCATAAAATATCCTTGGCCGTCAATGGCAAGATCCGTCGGTCTGTCGGTAGTCTCAATACTACCCTGGTTCAGATTCCGATCGATGGAAGCCACCTGAACGCCAAGCCCAATCTGATTCATACGCTGCGGAGCGTTCTGACCGGATTGATTGGGCCGGCTTGTACTTTGGCTCATCATTTCAGAAAACGATACTCTGCCGGATTTAAACCCGGTGGTATCGACGTTGGCTATGTTATTACCGATTACATCCATTTTGGACTCCATTCCGCGAAGTCCGCTTACTCCGGATGATAATGATCGCATAATAGACATAAGTTACCTCCTTGTCTTAAATCAGCTCGTCAGTCGTTCGGAGCTGAAGGAGAGCTTCCCTTTCGGGGCCGGCTCTCGGTTTGCGGTTTAGTGAATTAACTATAACTATTTATTAAAGTCGGGATCCGTAAGTACGGCACTATCGATCTGGGTAAATACGCGATCACGCATTTCCAGATGATCAACCGCCGTAATCACTTTCCGATCTTCAACATTTACGAGATAGGCATTATCCCCGTCCAGAATCAGCGACTCCTTGCTACCCTTTTCCCCGGCCCGGTCAACCGCATCCTGGATCCGGCCGATATCGGTTTCGGAGAGCTCGATGGAGCGATCTTCCAGACGCTTCATCGCATGAGTAGAAAACTGAAGCTGCTGCTTCTGATCCGATACCTTTTCCAGTATCTGCGAAAAGGACTGCCCGTCTTTAGTAAGCGGCGCTTTTTTATCAAGCTGCTTACTTTTCTGCGACGGATCTACCGGCTGGGTTCTGCCCGTTAAGTGACGAATATCCATATCACTTGTTAGTTAAGTTACGTGCCTGGGCACGGTTGCTCATCAGGATTGTTTCCCGATTTCTTCTACATCAGCCAGTGGTATTGAAATACCATTGACCATCAGTTGCACTCCGGAACCCGTATAGCGAACCGATTCGGCTTCACCATGCAGGTAGGTAATCGGAGTTACATCCTGATCGCCATCCGGCTGAATCTCTATAGAGTAGGTACCCGGCTCTACATTTTCTCCGCGGTTATCCAGGCCGTCCCATGTAAATTCATGGTCTCCGGCCTGAAACACGCCGAGATCAACATTTCTCACCACATCCCCGCCTTCATTGCGGATAACCAGTTCGCCTCCGTCCATCACTTTATTCAGTTTAAAGTGAATAGGTACGTCGGAGACCTCCTCATTAATGGTGATTTTATCGGTGTGAGCCTTGACCTCTCTACCAGCTAAAGTAGCCGCCAGTGTATTTGTGACACCCTCCGACATACTTTGTTGCTGATCACTCAGATACTCCAGCCCGTCATTCACATTGATAAGCTGTTCCACTGAGTTAAACTGAGCCAATTGAGCGGCAAACTCTGCCCCGTCCTGCGGGTTAATCGGGTCCTGATTCTGAAGCTGGGCAACAAGCAATTTTAAGAACTCATCTTTGCCCAATTCAGCATTGTCATTTTTCCCGGTAGCATTCGCAGGGCCCATGCCGCCTTGTAGTTGTGATATATCCATATCAGATGGATTTAACCTGTCCATTCGTTATTGTTCGTCCCCATAA
>SLQI01000011.1 GCA_007131535.1 Balneolales bacterium
ATGCAGCCATTGGCACAGGAGATACTGGCTACAATAGTGGAGGTGATGGAGGTGCCGACAGCCGGACTGTGTCCGACAGCCGGCTGTCCGATGCAATCGGGCTGTCGGCATGCAGCCATTGGCACAGGAGATACTGGCTACAATAGTGGAGGTGATGGAGGTGCCGACAGCCGGACTGTGTCCGACAGCCGGCTGTCCGATGCAATCGGGCTGTCGGCATGAAGCCATTGGCACAGGAGATACTGGCTACAATAGTGGAGGTGTTAAAGAGGCCGACAGCCGGGCTATGCCCGACAGCCGGCGAGTGTTTAAAAAAAAGAATTACTCAGTTGGGTAGTCTTCGTTGTCATCCATGTACTTGTCCAGCCAGTCGAGCATGCGTTGGGCGGCGTCGATGGTGAATTTGGGTTCCCGAATGCCGTGGGGCTGGCGCGGGTAGGTGACCATTTTGGTATCTACACCGAGTCGCTTGAGGGCGTTGTAAAATTCATCACCCTGTGTCGGCGGTACCCTGACATCTTCTTCAGGATGAAGAATAAGGGTCGGGGTGGATACATTTTCAACATGATGTATGGCCGAATGGCGTTGCCAACCTTCATAATCCTCCCAGAATTCGGATTCAAAGTAATCCGGCAGGAAGCCGGGGATGTCGGCGGTTCCGGTCATGCTGATCATATTGGAAACACCGGCTCCCATCATGGAAGCCTGGAAACGGTCGGTCTGCGTGACGGCAAAAGCTGACATCAACCCGCCGTATGACCACCCCATGATCGCCTGGCGATCTTCATCCACCATACCCCGGTCGATCAGATAGTCGAGACCGGCTTTCATATCTTCGAGATCGCCGTAGCCCCAATCAGAAAGGTTGGCAAATCGAAAATCACTGCCGTATCCGCCGGAACCGCGAAAGTTCGGGCGCAGCACGAAGTAGCCTTCCGCAGCAAACTTTTGCAGCGGATAGACGCCGGGAGCGGCGGTATAGCTTTCACCATAGACGCCGGTCGGGCCACCGTGAACATGCAGGATGACCGGATACTGTTCACCTTCCTCATAGTCAAGCGGGTAGATCAGCGGGGATTCAATTTCAAAGCCATCGGTGGACTCATAAGTGATCACTTCGGCATGAGCCATGGGATACTTTTCATATCCCTCATTGATATTGGTCAGCCGTTCCGGACTGAAGCTATCCATGCCGGAGACGATGACATCGGGGGCTACATCAAAATCCTGGTGGATGGAGGCGAGTCTGGATTGATCCTCCGAGAGGGAAAAACCGAAAAATCTACCGTCACCTTCGGTGATCTGCCGGTATGCTCCGCCGTCGACCGGCATCGCAAACAGATCAATGGAGGTGTTGTGCAGTTCCTGGTAGTAAATATACTGCCCGTCGTTTGACCACTCGAGGATATTGGGCTCGTCGTCATGAGTTTCTCCAAGCTCAGTCAGTGACCCGTCAGAAAGATCTTTGATTTTGATCACCTCATGTCCGGGCCAGCGCGGATCACCTTTGTCGGTTGTAAAGGCGAGGTAGTTGCCGTCGGGCGAATACAGCGGACTTGAGTCGCTGCCACCGAGATCAATCAGTTCTTCCACAGCTCCGCTATCTGAGGGGACCGTGGAGATATTGGTTTCGGGCCAGTCGTTTGCACGCGGGGTGGGCTGGTGATGAAAAGCGATGGTTTCGCCATCGGGTGACCAGTCAAATCCACCGATATGGAACTCTCTTTCGGTTAGTCGCCGGCTCTCAGCCGGCTCTTCCTGATATCCGTCAAACGCGACGGTATACAAATGGGCGTAATTGAAATCCTTATCTACCACATTTACGTCTTCACGCTCACGCTGCCGGCGCTGATCTTCTTCCGTAGGCGGGTCGGTCATCAGAAATGCGATGCGATCACCGTCGGGCGACCATTGATACGAGCCGACACTGCCTTCTTCGCTGGTCAGCTGCCAGGCTTCCCCGCCATCCGGACGGATAATCCAGAGCTGGTTGCCGTCATTGCCCCGGGCAGAAGTAAATGAGAGATATTTGCCGTCCGGAGACCATTGCGGGTTAGATGCGGAAACATCACCCCGTGTAAGCTGAAACTGGCGGGAGCCGTCTGACTTCACCACGTGTATGTGGGTGAGATAGTCGCTTTTTTCGCCTTCGGTACGAGCCTCGGAAACCGTAAAAGCGATCCATTCACCATCCGGTGAAATTTCGGTACCTCCGACCCGCTTGAAGTTCTCGACCATATACTGCGGACTCCAAAGTTCTTCCTCGTCTGTATCCGGTTCATCAGCTGCCGGAGAAGGGGTGCTGCATCCGGTTAGACTGAAAAACAGCAGAAATGATAATAACACATGTAATTGCATAGGCTTGCAGAATTGATTTAAGTTGATACCCGAAAGCTACGAATCATTTCCAAATACGCAAACACCACAAAGCCGGCTGTCCGATGCAATCGGGCTGTCGGCATGCCAGCAAAAGCAGAGGGATGAACCGCGGGGATGAACCGCAAAGGCGCAAAGAGCGCAAAGGGAAGGGGGGAGGTTTGTGTGTTTGGCTGTTTGCCTGTTTGATTGTTAAAAACACCCCGGTAGCTTTTTAAAAGTCGCGATTATGGGTGCGCCCTTGAACTTTGAACCTTGAACCTTAAACATAATTTTAGATCTCCCAAAGCCAGAAAACCCCTCAAACACCCCTTAGCGCCCTTTGCGCCTTTGCGGTTCCCTCCCCCCGTCTTATTAAATTTGTATTACATCCACCGAACCTATGCCTCCGGCGATGTCAATATCTATGGTATGATCGGTTTTGCCGTAGCTGTCGTTTTGGTAATAGCGCCCTTCGCGGTAAAAACCATCGGCATTTACGCTGCCGAGTCCGGCGGCGGTAAAGCGTACGCCATAATCTTCAGGTACATAGATGGTGACGCTGCCGACTCCTCCTTTGATATCGGCAAAAAGGTCGTTTTGCCGTTCTCCGCTGAGGTCCAGCTCGAAGGAGCCCACTCCCGATTTGATATTTACTTCTTCAACGGAAGTGTTGCGCAGATTTACTTCCGCTGAGGAAGCGCCGGTTTGGAGGCTGAAGCCGGAAATGCGGGTATCGGCGAGATCAAATTCACATTTACCGGCACCGGCGTTGATTTTCATATCATAGACTACGTCCGGGTTGATTTTAACATCCCATTCATTTCTCACGTTATTGCTGCCCCAGTTCATGACACGCGATGCGCGCTCTCTTTTACTTTCTATTAAGATGCTTTTGTGATCGGCATTGGAACCGACTATCGAGAGTTCCGGTTCAAAGTCTTTTTTGTTGTATGAGTTGTAGACATCCAACAGACCTTCAGTGCCACCGGAGAAATAAAGTTCACCGGCAGATACATTTAATTCCAGACTGGCGGAGTTGATCCCGTCACGCTCAATATGACGCTCAAAACGGTAGTCGGAACCCGTTTCGGCATGAGCGACTGCCGTATTATTACTTTCTTTTTTATCTGATGAAGAAAGATTGGATACAATGGCCCACCCGAAAACGGAAAGTACGAGGATTGCAATAAATTTGTACATGGCAGTATACAGGTTAGTTGAGGTATAATGCGGCATACGTTGAATTCGCGGGTGGGTTACATTGTTTTTGAACCGCATATTTTCACTAATTAGTGGCGGATTTGGCTGAATGCCACCGGAAAGTTTTGACAGCTGTATAATCAGAATCCTTAGCATATTTTATCCGTAGTAATGGAGTTGGTAAAGTATCATCAATCTTTTGTAAGTTATATCCGGTGAGCAGGAGGGGTTGACTCAGATTTATGGTCTGACCGTAGAGGGGGGATGCTTTTTTCACTACCTGCAAAGAGGTTGAAGTTGGTTGTGGATTTGATGCCCGTGGTGGAAAAAAGCTCGGTGCGGGCAAATCTGCTTCATCACCCTAAATATTGATCAATGACGCTCAGCAGCCGTTTTGAATAGGATTCGGAAGTGTATGACGTTGCCGTTTTTTTAGCATTTTGTCGGAGTTTATCCCGATACGATTGGTCAGTACCGAGGGTGGTGA
>SLQI01000387.1 GCA_007131535.1 Balneolales bacterium
GCCGACCGGGGAACCGGCTTTGAGCCCTTTATCCACGAAATTGATCTGCGTATTTCACAGCAGGTCGGCTTTTTCGGCGGGCAATTCCTCGAATTGACACTGGACATTCTGAATGTGGGCAATTTGTTTAACAACGACTGGGGGCAACAGTACTTTGTGCCTTTTGGTGAAGCTGAGGTACTTGAATTCCACGGCTTTACCGACGACAACCGCCAGCAAATTTCCTTCGAGGGATTTGAGGATGATATGGACTTATATAACAGGTCGGATATTTCCTCACGCTGGAGAATGCAGTTCGGTGTTCGATACACCTTCTGATCCATTAAGGAGTTGATATAAAAAAGGCGGTCATGTTGCCATGGCCGCCTTTTTTTTGCAAGAAAACACGAATTGCCCAAAGGGTTACATTCTTACCGAGCTTCGCTCCACAAGTTTTCGAATTTCCTCGGTGCCCCGCCAGACAATTTGGTTAGACTCCAGATCAGTAAGCTGAAGACTCACCGAGTAAAAAACGGTTTGCATATCGCCTCTTTCGGACTCATCGTAGATGGCGTTGATAGAACCATTCAACATATAGTCGGCGCCGGTTTCACTGGCCAGCTGTGCAGCTGATTCAGGATCAGCATGCCTCTGCTGATCCAGCCGCTCATCGCGGATTTGTTCCCTGGTTTCCGGATCGGCTACAAAGTCAATCCGACGAGTGTTGATCAATTCGGTTTCAAGTGCGTTGGTGATTACTTCCGTATCGATATGTTCCATACTCTCATTGCGTACGGTTCCTACGATGATAATCGGTGTATCACTGTTTTCTTCTTCGAATGTTTCCAGCCAGTGATGGGCTAAAACGTCTGTCATTAAAGCGTCCGATACCATCCGGGCATCACGCTCATTCCAGCTGCCGGTCAGATCAATATCATCTTCCACATCAATTCGCGATACGCCTTCTGATGATCCGCAAGCAGCGGCCAATAAACCAAGTGAAATCAGTAAGATTAGAGTTTGTAAAGGTTTCATAGTTATTGGAAAATTTCGGTTTGTAAAAAGTTAGTGAATTCGTCGTTAAGTTGGCTGACCATATCTCTCCGAGCCCTGTTTTCTGCTTCTACAACTGACAAGGCGCCGGAGCGACCGTTGAATGCAAGCGTTTCGAGATGATGTCTCCCGGAACTGCTTTGAGAGTAAAAGTCAATTTGCAAGTGCCAATCCACAAACTCGGCATCGTCTCGGTCCAGGTTAGTTTCATTAATTTGCTCATCAATTTCTACAATGATGGCTCCCTGATCTTCAGACAGTGAAAAGCCGTTTCGGTTCAAATGATCTGAGACCGCACTGTTAATGGAGCTGTGGGCATTGGACTCACTTTGGAAAGTAGTTTCATCAAGAAAATTCTCGTATTGGCTGAGTTTGTCTCCATATTGGTAGGGAGAGTCATCAACCGGGGTATTGGAGAGAATTTCTTTTTGCCGGAGCAGCTCCATGTTGGCGAAAATCAGGTTTTCATTACGTATGGCATAACCGAGTTTGCGGTGAATTTCGCCGGATTCTTCAAACGCGTCATGGCGACGGTTAATCTGGTCATTATTGCGTTGCATCTCGGAAGCGAGTAATCTTCTGGTCTCCTGCCGGTTTAGTGCAGCAAGAACATAATAGACATCTTCTCTTTGGGAAAAGTGACTGTCAAGAAACTCCGTGTTTTCGAGATCCTGCCCTACCTCAATATTGGTAGTATTTACCATTTGCGAGGTGAACGTTTCGGTAGCGTCTCCATCATCAGCGATTTCCCGGACATTTTCTTCATACAGATTCTGTTCGGCTTCAATCACTGAGAGAAACCGGCCGGAGAGATTAGCCAGCGCGTTATTTTGAGCGGACTGAAGGTCTTCTCCGGATCCCACAGCCATCAGATACATTGAGTCGCTGAATTCAGATGATGGGTTCAAAATCCAGCCCGGCTCTTCATCGACGGTTGCTTCTTCTGAGCTGCCACAGCTGTAAAGGGCAAAGCTCAACGCAGAAACGAAAATCAGATATTTTAGTTTGTTGTTCATGATTTCATAAGGGTTATATCCTGTCAGTTCCAGTATAAACTTTCGATTAATTTAAGTTGATCATCTTGTTCTTCTTCTATTGTAAGTACTTCGGAATCGGTGTAAATCACATGGCCGTTGCGGTTTTTAAACCGGAACTCAACCTGATTTTCACCTTCGGATAATTGAGCTACATTTACATGCGCGGCACCCGGGAGCGTTGTCCAGCTTCGCAGATCAGCACTTTCAATCCCGCGCTGACCCCAACGGGAGGCAGCACCGGCCACCGCGCCGATTGCAGCAACAGCCAAATCATTATCATTGTCGCCATCGCTAAGTAAACTTTCCGCACCGCTTTCAACAAGGTCTACAGCACCGCTGGCCCCTATGGCACGAAGAAAAGAGCGAATAACAGCACGTGAATATATAAGAGGTTGACGAACCTGGTATACTTTTTTCGCCACGTACTGCATGTCTTCAACCAAGTGCAGGGTAACCTGTTGCTGGTTATTTATATCAACAACGACGTGATCAATAGCACTGTCAAATTCTTCAAGCACCGGAAAGGCTGCGGTAAAAAACAAATCCGAATCAGGAATGGGCAACTCTACCCTGCGTTCTTCTTTTACCGGGGATCGGCCGCTGAATGCAACCAGTAAGGTGTTGTACTGTTCAGGCTCTTTGATTTTATCCAGTTTTTCGCGGGTGGCTGAGTCGCGGATTATGTAATCCCGCCCGTGGTTCTGGAAAGCCTGCAGCATGCTTTCATGTTCAATCCGTGCCTGATCGGACCGGTCAGTTTTGGCAAACAGTACAGTCGTGAGATAGTGACCTAATGGACTGTGTTCGATTTCGACCGGGCCGGGCTCCCAGGTTAGTTCATCACTAATACTGGTAGTATCCTCAGATGCGGCTTCTTCAGCAACCCGGCGGTGGCGGTCTATATAGTTACGCATTTTGAATTCAATCCGACGCGCTTCAATTAGTGCGCTTTCAAGATCATCAAGATGCATGTAATTCAGGGCTTTGAAAACATTGAGGTAAACATTTTCGTAATCCTCGCCTGAATACTCGAGCTGATAGTCATTAATCAGAAACGCTCGAAGATTTCGGGTTACGCTTTTACCGTAAAGGGAGTCTATAAGCTGTTCGGATCGATCAAAATGCCGGTTACTTTGTTCGATATCACCGGAGTAGCGGGTTGCTATGCTTTTTTCCAGGTTGTGCAAAACTTCATCTTGTTCCCGGTAAATCCCGTTTTCTCCAAACTCATGCAGCAAGTCAACGGTGTTTGTATAGTTACTCTGCTCAAAGGATTCGGTGACTTGCTCCCTTGCATCCATATACTCCATTGATCTGCATTGCATACACAATACAGACAGCAGTATGATCAATATTGTTGGTATTTGATATTGACTGTTTAACCTATCCATGAAACCCCGCTATAATTATCCTGAGTTTATATCAACATCCATTACCTGCTTGAAGGCACTTCCACTGTATTCGCAACTATTTTAAAATACACAGGTAAAATATAAGTAGCGAAGTTATGTGCTACAAATCTACTTTTATAGAATATCAATTTTTTGAAGAATAGTTGACTTCCCTTTGAATGTGCGAGAATAATCGGGTTAATTTTTTGGCCTGAATAATTCACCAGGAAGAGATGTGGCAAGGTGTCCCGGATGGCGGAAAAAATCGTTTCAATTCTGGAAATTGTTCAAGATATTATAAATAATTCCCGGGTGGATATGATTCTCTTAAAGCCATCTTTAGACTTTTTGAGTTTTAGCTTTATATTATCGTCATTGACAATCATGGGTAAACGGGAAAAGTGGATTTCCTGAATAATCTCAATGACCAATCGCAAACACATCACTATAAAAAATCTCTATGATGCGTTATCTAAACTTACTACTTGTGGCAGTATTGGTTGCCGCTCTGGCAGCATGCGGAGGAAGTGAACAGCTTACTGAAGACGGATATCCTGTCTGGTATCTGAATACACCTTCCGA
>SLQI01000185.1 GCA_007131535.1 Balneolales bacterium
CCACCCGGTTAATCCGAGGTCATTAGCATGCTTTTGAACAAAATAACGATAGCCTACTCCCTGAACTCTGCCATGAATTTTTAAATAAACTCTTATGTGTGACTCTTCCATAATGTTAGGCAACACGCAATTTTTAAACTTTTGTAGTAGATCAGGAATTATGCCGGGAAACTTATTCTGTTTCCGGAGGATTAATTCCGTTGAATGATAAAATATTTCCGGTAAAAAATTCGAGCTTAAGATAACCTAAATTCGGATATCTTTCCGAATTCAACTGCCGGGAATGATAATTTTTTACAATTCTCTGCTGCCCATATAATCCACACTTTAGACGGCATTTAATTCAGGTGATATTTCCTTGTTTTATACCTGCACGATTGCTCATTTTTTACCAACTTACGCAGGTTACTAACTCAGCAACGATAATATCATCTTATGAAATACCCAAAGTTACTTGTTCTATTAACGCTTTTCACGTTCGGTGCGCTATCAGGCTGTGCGGCACCGGAAGGTACAACGACCACCGATAGCAATGAATCCATTCAGGATAAAATCTCGGATATGGATGAAATGGAGGGATTTTACTCGATTTACTGGGATGATGAGGTAGGCGCCTTATACATGAAAATCGACCGATGGGATGAAGATTTTCTGTATTTCACCTCCGTAGCAGCCGGAACCGGAACTTCGGTCGGCCGCCTCGATCGCGGGCAGCGAATGAACGATTATATTGGCAGATTCACCCGCAATGGCCCGAAAGCTTTTCTGGAGCTGCAAAATCCTAAATTCACCAACTACGACTCGGAAAATACCGCGCTCACGCAATCTGTGGATGAATCTTTTGCTACTTCGATTGTGGGCTCCTTCGATATCGTCACCGAAGATGATGACGGTGCCCTAATTGATGTAACCGATTATTTCCTGCGGGATGAAGTCGGCGCAGCCGGTAACCTTAATGCAGCCGGCAGCGGTCCGTTCCGGGTTGATAAAAACAAAAGCACCATAAATTTGGAGTTTACCGACGCTTTTCCTGAAAACACCGAAATTCAGGGAAAAGTGACCTTCACCAGCGACAATTCATCCTGGGGCCTTGGCTATTATACCCCGGACAGCCGCAGCGTTACGGTCGGTATCCACCACAGCCTCGTCAAGCTTCCGGATGATGACTTCGAGCCGCGCAAACTCGACCCGCGTGTGGGCTACTTCAGCATCGACCGCTACGACTTTTCCCGCAATTTTGATGATGACTACGTCCAGCGCTATGCCGTCCGACACCGGCTTGAAAAAGAAGACCCGGACGCGGAAGTCAGCGAACCCAAAGAGCCGATTGTGTACTATTTGGATCCGGCTATTCCCGAGCCTTACCGGCAGGCTTTCCGGGAAGGTATTGAGTGGTTTGAAGGCCTTTACGAAGCGGCCGGTTTCAAAAACGCGTTCAAGCTGAAGGATATGCCCGAGGATATGAATCCGATGGATGCCCGCTATAATGTGGTTCTGTGGGTGCACCGCTCTCAGCCGGGGCCATCGGTCGGACCGAGTTTTCGTGATCCGCGAACAGGCGAAATTATCAAAGCATCCGTGCGGATGGACTCGCACCGTTCATTGGTCAACTATGCACAGTTTCGCAGTTTTGAACCCTCCGTATTTCACGGCGGCACCGCTGACTTAGGCTCCTGGGTCACCAATTTCGACAGCGACGTAACCGCCGAAGACTTTGCTATGGCACGGCGCAAACAACATGCCGCCCACGAAGTTGGCCACACGCTCGGATTGTCTCATAATTTCATCGCCGAAAGTTACGGGCGGGCATCCGTCATGGATTATCCCGCACCGAAGCTTACAGTTGATGATAACGGCAATATCGACCTCTCCGAAGCTTATGCTCCGGGCCCCGGCGTTTATGACTCCCTTGCCATCAAGTGGGGGTATAAAGAGTTTCCGGAAGGTCAGGAAGATGAAGGCCTTGCCGAAATTGTAGATGAAATTGTGGATCGGGATATTGAGTACATCACCCATCCCTATCACGGTGATTCCGGAAGCCACCCGCGAGCTTCCACATGGATGCGTGGAGACAATGTGCTTGAAGAGCTTCAGGAAGCCCTTGAAATCCGCAGCATCCTGATGGAGAACTTTGACGAAGATGTCATTGACGACGGCGATCCTCTTTGGCTGTTGAATGAGCGGCTCAACCCGGCTTATCTGTATCACCGATATATTCTGAGCGCTGCGATCAAATATCTGGGCGGCTATGAGTTCCAGTACGCCATGAAGGGCGACGGACGCGGCGCAGGCGAGATGATCGAAGCCGACCGGGTTCTTGAAGCTCTGACTACCGTTATGGATGTGCTCGAACCCGAACATCTCAAAATTCCCGATCACATTGTCGATAAATTAGCTCCGGTACCGGACGGATATAGCTCACACAACCGCAACCTCGAAACCGACGGCGGACCTGCCTTTGATCAACTTGGTCCGGCACGAATTCTGGCAGCTACGGTGTACGACGGACTGCTTCATCCTGAAAGAGTTGCTCGCGTAGTTTCTTTTTCTGATCGTGACCCGTCCATGCCTTCTCTGGATGATGCCATCGAATATATGATCGATCGCTCCTTCGTATCCGAGTCCGATCATGAGGGGCTTGAAGGTGTTCGTCAGCGAGCTCTTGTGAATGCTCTCATCGATCTTGCCGCTAACGGAGATGCCGTTGGTGAAGCCCGGGCATCCGCGGAATACGGTTTGGATAAAAATTCAGATAAGATCCATGACAGCGAGCCCGCCGGCCGGGCATCTCATTTAAGAAGCCTCATCAGAGACATTGACCGCTTTTTTGAAGACGGCAAAGTTCCGGAGCAGGAAGGCCGTATGCCTTCGGTTCCATCCGGCTTTCCGATCGGTGATCATCCGGAATATGAATAAGTCTTTTCATAGGAGCTAACGCCCCACAGAGTTCGCTTTGTGGGGCGCTTTTATAGGCTGTCTAAAAAATGATTTACATAACTGACTTAAACAGTTTATACGTCATCCCGGAAACAATGGAGCGATAGCGGAATTGTTATCCGGGATCCAGGGAATATCGCATAAAATCAGCCTTAAGCCCTAGATCCCGGATAGCAAGCCGTCGTACCTCCGGCTTCCTCCGGGATTACTGTTTAATTTATTAGGTTACTAATTTCAGATATTTACTTTTTAGATAGCCTCAAATTGAACAAATATACAGCAAAAGGTCCGGAGCATAGCGAAGGACTTTTTGTTTATGCCGTAACCCCCTGGTTTGATATCAACCAAGGTCTACCTTATAAAATCATATAAAGTCGCTATAGGTAGTTAAACTAACTTCACCTCAGCTTCCGCCCTGAGCCTCTTGAGCTTCCTGTGCGGCTTCAGCTTCTCTTCGGTGCCGCTCCATTCGCTGCTCTCTTAGCCACTGGGTCCACTCTCTGCTGCGCTGTTGATGTTCGGCATAGGTTTGTGAAAAGGCGTGATGCCCTTCCGGCGTTGCCACCATATAGTAATAATCGTGATCTTCGGGATGAAGGGTTGCACGAATCGTCGAATACGCCGGATTGGTTATCGGTCCAGGTGGCAGTCCCTTAAAGCGGTAGGTGTTGTAGGGGTGATCCACCTGATAATCGGCATAAGTCAATCGGCGCCGTTCATTGACGGCATAGCTGACCGTCGGGTCGGCTTGTAAACGCCAATAATTATTCAGCCGGTTCCAATACAACCCGCTGATGGTCGCTTTTTCATCTTCCACTTTGGCCTCCCACTCTACGATTGAGGCCAGCGTGACAATTTCATCCGGGGTTTTGCCCAGTTCCTGCATACGATCTTCATACCGCTGAGCGACTCGACTATCAAACTCGCGCAACATGCGGCGTAAAAACTGCTGAGGTGTTGAGGTCCAATACATATTATAGGTATCGGGTAGCATCCGCCCGAAAAGCAGGTGTTCTTCGATATCAAGCTCGGCCAATACGGATGAATCCTGCATCGCCTCCATCAGATCCTCCGCTTCAAACCTCATCTGCG
>SLQI01000077.1 GCA_007131535.1 Balneolales bacterium
AGTTTTTATGGACCTGCCAGGTCTCCGGACCTGGCAGGTTTTGGGTGTTACTTAATCGAAATTTCCTTGCTTACCTTTTTCTCTTTCTTTTCGATAGAAAGGTTCAGCATACCATCTTTGAACTCAGCTTTGATACTGTCACTGTCAATGTTATCCGGCAGTGTAAATGCTCGTTCAAATTTTCCGTAGCTGGTTTCAACCATGTGGTATTTCACATTCTCTTCTTTATGCTTGCGATGGCGCTCCCCGGAGATATGTAATACATTATCATCCAGATTGATCTTCACATCTTCTTTCTTAATGCCCGGCAGGCTCACTTGCAGATGATAGTGAGTATTATCCTCATTGACATCCACTGCGGGCTTAAAGCCTGTTCGCTCCCGGCTTTCCAATGCATCACTGAAAAACTCATCGATCATATCACTGAAGCTTCTGCTTACTAAACCGGGATCAACTTCTCTGTAGGGGCGAAATCTTACAAGTGTCATAAAAACCTCCATTATTTGGATTTATTAGTTAGCTTCACTTGAATGGATACAAAGCCCATACCAACTGCTTTTTAACAGGTTTTATATGACAAAAAGGCCGCAGTTGTAACCAAAACTAAGTTATTGTTACAGACTGCGGCCAAAATGTAATGACAAAATTCAGGTATGGCAGTGATAGTTTGTCAGGACTGAGACAAAATTGCCTGAGTGTCTAAATTGCCGGCTGTGCACCGTAAGTATGCTGTCGGGAAAAATGTTCTTTCCACTGTCGGGCGATCAGAAAAGCCATCTCCAGACTTTGCTGGTAGTTCAGCCGCGGATCGCAATAGGTTTGATAGTTTTCCTTCAACTTATCTGCATTTAGCCCGCGGGCTCCGCCGATGCACTCTGTTACATTGTCGCCGGTTAGCTCAAGGTGGGCGCCGCCGAGGTAAGTTCCCATTCTGCTGTGTATCTGAAAAGCCCGTTTGAGCTCTTCCAGAATATCATCAAAATTCCGGGTTTTGATGCCGTCTTCTGTAGCGAAGGTATTGCCGTGCATGGGATCACAGCTCCACACTACATTCAACCCGGCCGACTTTACCGCTTCCACCAGTTCCGGCAGGCGTTCATCGATATGCTTACGGCCCATCCGGGTGATCAGCATCACTTTACCGGCATCATTACCGGGGTTCAGCGTCTTCACCAACTCCACGATTTCATCACTTTCAAACGGTGGTCCGACTTTCACGCCAACCGGGTTCTCGATTCCGCGAAAATACTCAACGTGGGCTCCGTCGAGATTGCGGGTCCGGTTACCCAGCCAGGGCAGGTGCGTACTCAGGTTATACCAGCCGGATTTATGCGGCACCTTTCGGGTTTGTGCCGAATCATAATGAAGATTCAGCGCTTCATGGGAAGTATAAATGTAAACCTGTTTCAGCGTAGAAAGTGAGCCGTCCGAAATGCTGTCAACAAACTTTAACGCATGCCGGATGGAATTTACCATCGTAGCATATTCTTCGTAGTAGCGGTTATTCCTCATGAAATCCAACTCCCAGAATTCGGGGTGATGAAGGTCAGCAAACCCTCCGCCTTCGGTCAACGCCCTGACAAAATTCAATGTCATAGCCGATTTCTGATACCCTTCCAGTAGTCGGGTCGGATCGGGCTGCCGCACTTCTTCATTTTTCTGGAAACCATTGATCAGATCACCGCGATACGTCGGAAGCTCCAGATCCCCTACCCGCTCCGTACTGCTGGATCGCGGCTTGGCATACTGCCCGGCAAAACGCCCCACACGAACTACCGGCACGTTAAGCTCGTGAATCAGAATAAAGCTCATTTGCAACAGCACCTTCAGCTGATTCACAATCTGGGGAGCCGAACAATTACTGAATGTTTCAGCGCAATCGCCGCCCTGCATTATGAAGGCTTTGCCTTCAGAAGCTTTTCTCAAGTTATCACGCAGTGCCTGAACCTCCCAGGATGTAATTAGCGGAGGATAGGATTTTAATTCGCTGTAGACCCTTTGTATTTCCTGATTGTCAGGGTAGTCCGGAAGTTGTTGTACAGGATGCGTTTTCCAGGATTCCGGAGTCCAGTTGGTAGATGGATTAGTACTGCTCAAAAGTAAATCGGATGTTGGGTTTGATCGATAATTAAACTTGGGGGTTCGGCAAGTGCCTGAGTTTAGCCGAAATATCTAATATACAATTCCTAACGCATAAAAAACACACCCGGATTGCCTCCGGAAAAAAGCATGTCGTTACCCGTTCCAAGTGCATAAACGGTATGATCAACCAATCCGTATGTTCGCCAGCTTTCGCCGTCCTCGGATACAAATACCCCCTGCCGTGTACCGATATATAACCGGTTATCATGGACTGCTAAACTGTAGGTATAATCATTTTCAAAATCGCTATCCAGCTTTTCCCAGTTTTCGCCCCCTTCATCTGACACATATACCCCTTCCTGGGTTGCCGCATACATTCTGCCGTCAAAGCTTTCCATGGCATTTACCCGCACATGTGGCAAATCCAGGTTCAGCTTTTCCCAGCTTTGTTCTTCAGTGTCCCACCGGTAGATATCGTTGGTGATGCCCGCATAAACCTGATCGTTATGCATAGCGAGGCTGTAGCCAAACAACAAGCCAAGCCCATCGTTGTTTTCAACCCAGCGGGATTCTCCTGCGTCCCATAAATACATTCCACCGCCCATCGTAGCCAGGTGCACCTCATCTTCCGATACGGCAAGTACGGCCTGAGGAATCGCATCATCCAGACCCTCATTCGTCGCTTCCCAGCTTCGGCCGTTATTGAAAGATAGGAATACGCCCTCCTGTCCGGCAGCAATCAGGGTATTATCTTCCGATCGATCGATATCATATATAGAGCCTTCATCCAGTCCGGACTGCAGCCAGCTTTCGCCGTGATCGGTTGAAAAATAAATGCCGTGGCTCAAAGTTCCCGCCAGCAGCAACCGGTCATCAGCATAAATCGACCATACCGATCCGCCATACGGTCCGTCGGAATGCGTCCAGTACTCATCTCCCGAAACCACGGGATCATCTGATCCAAAACTTTCGCCATTTAACAAAAGGAGACTAAACAGAGGTAACAAATATTTCATAGCAGGCAAAATTTGTACTCGCAAAGTAGTTAGTGTTTGTAGTTTCAATTGATTGAAAACTTACCGCCGCTCAACAGAGTGCTCTGCAAGTAAGTAAACAACTTATAAGTTATCCTGACAAACCGGGAGCCGGACTTTATAACTATAGCGGAAAAATCAAAAATATCCTATAAAATTTCCTGAACGAGGTTACCGGTTAGTTCGTTATCTTACGATGCTGAATTCTCAGCAGTTTTCACAGGCTGTTCAGTCTAACTTACCGGACAGTCTTTGCATGTCGGATAAACCGGCAACTAACGCAGATATTATTACAACCAGCGGGTATAAAAACACAGCGATTACTTTGCAGGAACACATCATAATACGTGGTGCACGGGAACACAACCTCAAGAACATAGATGTCTCCATTCCCCGGGAACAATTAGTGGTGGTAACCGGACTATCCGGTTCCGGCAAATCTTCTCTCGCATTTGATACGATTTACGCCGAGGGTCAACGACGGTTTATGGAGTCGCTTTCGGCTTACGCCCGGCAGTTTCTCGGTATGATGGAACGTCCGGAAGTTGATTTCATCGACGGTCTTTCTCCGGTGATCTCTATTGATCAGAAAACCACCAGCCGCAACCCGCGCTCCACAGTAGGTACCGTAACGGAGATCTATGATTTCATTCGCCTGCTGTATGCACGTATCGGTCAGCCCTATTCCTACATCACCGGCAACCTGATGAAACGCCAGAGTGTGGATGAGGTGATCGATTCGGTGATGAGCCTTCCGGAGAGTACCCGCGCCTACTGTCTCGCGCCGGTCGTGCGCGGACGAAAAGGGCACTACCGGGAGTTGTTTGAGCGCACCCATAAGCAGGGGTTTATCCGTGTGCGGATTGATGGCGAATTCCGGGAACTGGAACCCGGAATGCAGCTCGACCGCTAC
>SLQI01000182.1 GCA_007131535.1 Balneolales bacterium
AGCCACAGATTTCTGAAGTTCCGGTTTTTACGTACGAGATTGAGGTAAATATGCATGTCTGTTAACTCAAAAAAATCGAAAAAATTAAATCATATTCCGGATACTAATGCCCAGGAGTTTGATCAGTTATAATTGCCCGGAATACCTGATACGCCGCCATCCCATTGAGTTTCACCCAAACGGGAAACACCCACTGAGTGCAAAGCCAGTCGAACTACATAACCGGTACATGGCATAAATCCGGGCTTAAATATTGTATTACCTTGTGCCTCTGCGAAAACTCAAATCAAATCGCGCGAAGATTCAAAATGCGGATAATACCAAGCATACATGAGCATGATTTGCGAGGAGCAACGAAGATATCAGCGTTTTGTCATAGGCCTTTTATATACCGGTGCTGCCGAAACCACCCACACCCCTTTCGGTTTCTTCGAGGGATTTCACTTCTTCGGGGTTAATTTGCTCAACACGACAAATTACAAGTTGGGCAATGCGGTCACCGTGAGCTATAGTGAAGGGCTCCTCTCCGTGGTTCACCATTATCACTTTCACCTCACCGCGATAATCGGCATCGATGGTGCCCGGGGCGTTCAACAGTGTTACACCGTGTTTGATCGCAAGGCCGCTTCGCGGTCGAACCTGAGCTTCATATCCTTCAGGCAAAGCCATGCTGAATCCGGTTGGGACTAATTTGCGCTCACCCGGCTGCAGCGTGATATCCGGTTCCACTGCAGCGCGGATATCCATACCGGCCGCTGATTTACTTTCATAAGCCGGCAGCGGATTATCACCGGCGTGAGGGTGTCTTTTAAACAATACGTTCATCAATTGTGCCTTTCATATTCAACCAGACTGACCCGTACACTCCCTATCCATACCCGTACACGGGCTTCCAAAGGTATACGAAGTTCATCAGCCTTAAAAATCGCTTCAAAGTCACCGCTAAACCCAAACGGCCCTTCAAAGTTTGCTTTACCCGTTGAGTGATACGCATCTACGTCACCATCAAATGCTTTGGAATCGTAGCTCTTTACTTCATTTCGATTGTTGATATACACATACCCTTTTTCCTCGCCAATATAGATCGGATACCGGACATCTCGTGATGCACCCGCATGAAGCCTTGAGTAATAAAAAACTGCCGGGCCTCCGTCTGCCGGTTCATCCAGTTCCATCTCCTTTACCTTTTCCCCTTCTTCATAATAGGTTACCACTCCGTTTTCATAGTCATACTCATAAAGGAATTCTTCCATGATTTCATCATGATAGTTATCCGACCAGAATTTAAGTCCGTACGGAATGGTGTCATTCCGGGTGAGCATGGTATGATAGTGGACTTCCCGATACCCTACAAAAGGCACGCTCGGATTGGATTTGATGATGTTGGTAAACTGTCGTGCTTTTTTGCCATTGTATACCGTGTCGCGCCGGTGAACCTCAACCTCTACCGTTCCCAGTTTGAAAAAACCGTACCGAACCTCAAAGATAAAATCTTCTTCAAGTTCCCAGAGATCGTCCAGATCCGGCGGGGAGGCCGGCACCGGTTCTGTTAGGGCGACTGTAATACTGATCAACAACAGCAACGAGGCAGCGAAACGTAAGCACATCACTCTTCAGCTTGTATAAAGTCCTGTAGCGATGATTCATCAAAACCCACCAATACCGACCCGTTATGATTAATAACCGGCCGCTTGATCATGGTTTGATGTTCCAACAATACTTCAAACAAGTCGTTATCCGAAAGGTTTTTATCGGCCAGTCCCAGCATCTTCCACTTGCGGCCTTTTCGGTTAACCAGGGTCTCCAGACCTGCTTTGCCGACCAGCTCCGCCAATTCATTGGGTGTTAGCGGGTCTTTTTTAACATCGCGAAAAGTGTATTCAATTTCGTTTTCTTCAAACCAGCTGAATGTTTTTTTGATGGTATTGCAATTTTTGATTCCAATAATTTCAGGCATAGCGGATCGATATAGTTATCTGAAAGCTTATTTTTTTACGTTATTCAGTAATACCTGTGAGTAACTACGAGTTTGCAATATTATTTTCAGGAGACGGTTCTGAAACTTCATCGGAACCGGATTCCAATAAAACAACACCTGCTACAAAATGAACCTCAAATCACGTTTTATTTTACTGACGCTTCTTCCTCTTGCCGGGATTTTACTTTCATGTGATGACGCTGACGATCAACGAGAATTTGAGCAGCAGGCGATGAACTCTCCTTCCGGTTATACGGAAACCGATGCTTCCGGCAATGTTATTAACGAAGATCCGGACGACTGGCAAATCGGTCCGATGTTCTCTACCACAGTAGATGTTCAGGACCCTGCTTTCCCCAACCCTACTACCGGCGATGATGTAACCATAAACCTGCTCGTCATGTCGCATGACGCCGTTCACGGTTTGTATGTATATCATCGGGATGATCGGGGGTATTTCCGCAATATCTACCGGGATGATACTTCTCCACTGCCTCCAACCATACATCAAATCCGGTTTGATCCTACCGACCTGAGTGTTGACGGAACTTTTGACACGGCACGGGGGCTACATCGTATTTTCATCTATGACTACAATGACAACCTGATTACCTACGGTGATGTTAAAGTTGGTGAGGATTGAACCTTGGCATTAACCCCGCTACCTGCTATTTTCCCCAGGCAAATTTTGTTGACATGCGCTCTATAACATCTTCCGAATTTCAGGTTTTACAGCAGCTCGTATTCATCGAATCCTTTGATACCGTTCAGAACGAAACGGGACTGAGTTACGGTGAACTGCGGGATGATCTGATAAACCTGCTCAGTGTGGGGATGGTCGAAGTTTACTCCGATAAGGAAGAACACGCCTATATCAAGCGAACTTATTTTGACTCGGATCATCCCAATCGCTACTATTATCGCGCAACCAAGACCGGACTGGACGCGCTCAAAACCTATCGCCCATGAAATTTGAAGTTGACTTAAACGACACCACCCGGCAAGTTCGGGTAGAAAATAATCACCACTCCATTTCCATTGATGACCGCCCACCGGAATCGTTTGATTTTCACGATCTCGGGGACGGGGCCAAACTAATGCGCCTCGGCAGAAACGTCTACCGATTAGATAATATCGAGATCGACGAGCAGCATGTGCGGTTTACACTCAACGGAAAACCGGTCAGTTTACCGGTTCGGGATGAACAGGCGCTGCTGTTGAAAAAGATGGGGTTTAAGTCGATTGCCGGTACCTCAGCCGGAAACCTTACTGCGCCAATGCCGGGTAAAATACTGGAAGTTAAGGTAACTGAAGGTGAAGAAGTGAAGCAAGGCACGCCCATGGTAATTCTGGAAGCCATGAAGATGGAAAATGAATTAAAATCCCCGGTTGACGGTACCGTTACAGCTGTCCATATAGAAGCCGGTTCTTCCGTTGAAAAAAATACCGTACTCATAGAAATTGAATAACATTATCAGTGGATAAATTTATAGTTGAAGGTCCTACTCCGCTTCGGGGTGAAATTCCGATCAGCGGTTCCAAAAACGCCGCTCTACCCTTAATGGCAGCGGCTCTTTTAGGCAACTCCCCTACTCGTATTTCCAACATCCCCCTGCTGAAAGATATATACACTTTCAACAATGTACTCCGGGTAACCGGGGCACGCGTTGACTTTGATGAACCGGAAAATGCCCTGTTTATTGACCCGGCCAATATCACTCATCTTGAAGCTCCCTACGATCTGGTCCGAAAAATGCGGGCTTCTTTCTATATGCTTGGAGCGCTTCTCGGAAGATTCGGGGAAGCCAAAGTATCCCTTCCCGGTGGATGCGCCTGGGGGCCCCGACCGGTAAATCTTCACCTGGAAGGTCTGAAAGCGCTCGGTGCCGAAATTGAAATTGAAGGCGGGTATGTATTTGCAAAAACTCCGGGCGGCCGGCTTAAAGGCGGTTCATTCACATTATCCCCAAGCAGCGTGGGGGCTACAGTTAACATTGTACTCGCCGCCGTATTGGGAGAAGGGTACTCCGTCATCAAAAATGCCGC
>SLQI01000098.1 GCA_007131535.1 Balneolales bacterium
TACTCAAAAGGTAAATAGGACACTTCTATCCACAATCTAATGTAAGTCAAACACGCAAACACCAAACACTCAAACAAACCCCAAACACTTACACTACTTAATACAGGCACCTGCCGGCAATTTCATTACCACCGGCAGGTGTTTCGTTTGATGTTCAATGCAGCTTATATTGGGTGCTGTCCGCTTCATTAGGCAGGTTGTATAATTCAACCCGGAACTTCTCCAGAGCATCGCTCTTCTGGGCTTCATAAAGCTCGTTCACACTGGACTTTCTATTGTTGAAAGCCTGGGCGAAGCCGCCTATGATTCTGGCGTCAACGGTGGCCAGTGAAGCTCCGTGCAGGAAACCGACGGGTTTCGAAATGCTGTTTTCGCGGTCGTTCAGGCGCAGCTGTAAGGAGTTGTTGGCAAAATGTTCCGGAAGAACTTTGTAGACGAGTTCATTAATACAGGCCTGAGTGGAATTATTAAAGGCATATTCACCCAGAATCCCTACACGTTGTACGGTCACATTGGCGGAGCCGGAGAATGCAGACCGGCCGGCATAAATCAAATCGAAAACCGAAACACGTTCGGCATTACAGCCCGTGAAATCTCCAAGGTAGACCTTTTCCAGATTCAGGGCCCTGGCCTTGTCCAGACTTTCGTAACCACCTGCTAAAAGTCCGATTTCAGAGAACGATGCGGAATGTAAGGTGCGGTCGGTGCCGAAAACTTTTTCACCGGTGATATAGGCAGCATTGGCAAGAGTGTACTCACCGCCGTAGAACTCTTTGAACTCACAGTGACGCATACCCTCACCGAGACTTTTGCCGCCGATGACTTTCAAATCCCCGAAGCGCTCACCATCCATCCCGGCAAGCAAATATGGGGTTACGGCTTTCAGGATATTTCGGCGGCTGTCTTCCAGGTGATTCGGAAAATGACCGTTCAGCTGAAAAAACTTATTTATGAAGATTCCGCCGATTCGCTCTCGGTGCACTTCGTAGAGGTTAATCAGCTTGTCATTAACACGTCCTTTGTTTACTTCAAACACCTCGAATAGCTCCTGTTGACGTTGAGTATTTCCCAAACAATCCGCATATGATTCTATGATCTTATCGAGAGCTTCCTTTTCAACACTGGCTTTGGTAATGGAGGTTCGTTTGACATTAATATCCACCGGGTTCGTGAAAAACTTCTTGTTGTTTTTACTGCCGGTGGCGATAAGTCCATAGCCATTAAATTCTCTTATTTCTTCAATCAGCCTTTCTGTTTCTGCTTCATTTATACTGTGAAGCGTTGCTATTGTCGGTATAGTGTCTATTATGTCTTCACTGAATGAGGGCAGATCCCCTGAAGATTGATTATCCGACTTCTGAGCTTCCTGCTGATCAGACTCAGCCGTTTCTGATACCGGACGGTCCGACTCAGAATCAAGCAACCGAAGATGTTCTTCTGTGGTTTGGTCCGGTATTTCCTGATTTTCAGTTTCGCCGTTTTGGGTCGCGGCGGTGTTTTTATGTTCTTGATTAGCTTCCATAATCTCTCTCCTTTTTCTCTTCCTGACCTTTGTTGATGGCTTGTTTTCTTTTGCGCGGTTGAGGCAGGCATTAGCTGAAAAAGCCAATACCGGCTCAACCTGTTTACTGTTACCCGAACCAGCAAGTTACCCTTGGTTTTGTACCAATCCAGAGAGGTACTTGTGGTACCGTTTGAATATAAATAACCAAAATCCGGGAGGGATGAATTACCAAGAGCTGCCAATTTGATATGGCAGGATTATTTACTTTGATTTCCCCGAAAACCGGGGTGATTCTGTCACGAAAAAAGCTACAGGTTTTCGGATAAGGGGTGAACCGCCAAGGCGCAAAGAGCGCGAAGTTTTTGGGGTTGTTGTTGAATTGAGAGCTGATGGCGGGCTGTTCAAGGTTGCAGGTTTAAGGTTCAAGGTTGCCGATGGATAAAGTGGGGATGAACCGCCAAGGCGCGGGGAGCGCGAAGGTTTTTAGGGGTGTTGTTGAATTGAGAGCTGATGGCGGGCTGTTCAAGGTTTCAGGTTTAAGGTTCAAGGCTGCCGATGGATAAAGTGGGGATGAACCGCCAAGGCGCAAAGAGCGCGAAGGTATTTGGGGTGTTGTTGAATTGAGAGTTGATGGCGGGCTGTTCAAGGTTTCAGGTTTAAGGTTCGGGGGGAGCTGTTGGCGATCCTTTAATTATCTATTTTTGATTCCAAAATTACCTGATACCAAAGTTTGTGAAATCTGGAAAAAAACCTATTTTAGATAAATAGGTAAGAAATTCTTTTTTAGAACAAAAGTGAGCATATGAGCCATCCGGAATACACGACAGAAAGTCATTATATAGATGGCAATCCGCCGAAATATAAGACGTACACCTTGCGCAATTTCAGGGAGTTGCCACAGATACAGAAGCTGACTGAAGAGCATCAATTCGCCATAGAAGTAGTGGGAAGTGTCCTCCCGTTCAAATCCAATAACTATGTTATCGACCAGCTGATTGATTGGGATAAGGTACCGGATGATCCGATGTTTCAGCTTACCTTTCCGCAGCGGACGATGCTCAAAGATCATCACTTCAATAAAATGGCCGATGTTATCCGAAGTGGCGCGGGGCGGGATGAAATCAAAAAAACGGCCAATGAAATCCGTATGGAGCTGAATCCCAACCCGGCCGGCCAGATGGAAAGCAATATTCCGCATCTGGATGGAAAAAGGCTTGACGGCATGCAGCACAAATACCGGGAAACGCTGCTGTTTTTTCCGAGCCAGGGACAGACCTGCCATGCCTATTGCAGTTTTTGTTTCCGGTGGCCGCAGTTTGTCGGCATTGATGAGCTCAAATTTGCTTCCAAAGAAGCCGATCTGCTGGTCGCTTATTTGAAAGAGCATCCGGAGGTTACCGATGTGCTGTTTACCGGCGGTGATCCGATGATCATGAAAACCAAAATCCTGAAGTCATATTTGGAACCGCTGATTGAGGCCGACCTGCCCCATCTTCAGACTATCCGAATCGGTACCAAGGCTCTGGCATTCTGGCCATACAAATTTGTCACCGAACCGGATGCCGAAGAATTGCTCGGTTTATTTAAAAAAGTTTCGGAAGCCGGTAAACACCTGGCTTTTATGGGGCATTTTTCGCATCCGCGGGAAATGGAAACCCCGATTGTTGAGGAGGCTGTCCGCAGAGTCCGGAAAACCGGCGCACAGATTCGTACACAGTCACCGCTATTGAGACATATCAATGACGATCCGAATATCTGGGCGGAGCTCTGGCAAAAACAGGTGGAGCAGGGGATGATCCCGTATTACATGTTCGTTGCTCGCGATACCGGAGCCCGTCATCACTTTGATATTCCATTGGAAAAAGCGTGGGAAATATTTCAGGAAGCTTATCAAAAGGTGAGCGGGGTGGCCCGGAGTGTACGCGGACCAAGTATGTCGGCCGGACCAGGCAAGGTGCAGGTATTGGGCGTAACCGAAATAGAAGGGCAGAAGGTATTTGCACTTCGCTTTCTGCAGGGGCGGAATCCTGACTGGGTACACCGGCCGTTTTACGCCGAATACAACCCCGAGGCGGTTTGGCTTAATGATCTCAAACCGGCGTTCGGAGAAAAAGAATTTTTCTATCAGCGGGAAATGGTAAATCAGCAGACACAGCAAGGTCTCAGCGATTTTGATGAACGGACTGTGTTTGATGAATAAAAAAAATCAACCGTGGTTTGGTGCGGATTGTCAAAGTTTTATGCACTTTATGTCCACGTTTCATCATCCCGAATGGGGTGGTTAATGTAAATTCAGAATGAATCAAAAATTATTTTGGATAATTAGGTATAAAATTCTTATAATGACATTGAATTATTTACATCTTCAAAAAGGATGACCCTCATGCTGGCTGAATTCGGAAATATCTTATTGTTTTTGATTCATGGGGTGGTATTTGTTGCCATCACTCTGGTCGTGGCCTGGCTGTTGCGCCCGAATCGTCCCTCCCATGAAAAGCTGCTTACCTACGA
>SLQI01000504.1 GCA_007131535.1 Balneolales bacterium
CCTCTTCCCTGCCGCTATGGGATTGGCTGGCGGCCGCTCGCATCACCCCGCAGAAAGAGACCGAAACCTGGCCGGATGCCTTGCAAATGCTTCGCGAATATGCGCTGGTTGCCCTTGAACTGGTGCGCAAATCGGCGGTTCTGCCGGCGATTTATCAGTTCGGGGATCAGTTTACCGTGCTATGGGAACCGCTGTGGGAAAACCCGGAAATTGCGACTGTCCTGGAAAAGTTGAAGGGGGTCAGTCCGGGACATCTTATGAAGATTAAGGGTGATGCTAATGAACGATCTCATGATGCAGCAGCCGAACACCTGCTGACCGTCTGCGTTTCGGCGATCATCTGCCGGATCTGCAGCAACGTTTCTAAATATAAGCAGGACGACTGGCTTCACCGCTTGTTCTTTTCCCCCGGTAAGGGATTGCCGGCTGATGGCGAAACACGTAAAACCGCTCAGTCGGTTCAGCTCTGGCTTAAGAAACTGCGCATCACCCGCCACCGGTTTGTTCCGGTGATTAAAGTGGATGATCAAAATTATCCCTCGTTCACCCTTTCGCTGGCCGTGCGCGAAACCGAAGGTTCCGGTTTGAGCGAACCTATTCCGCTGGAGGATTTTAAAAAGGATCCCCGGTTTGCCGGTGAGCGGCTGCCGGTCTATCAAAACCTGATGCTGCTGGAACAGCAATTTCCGGATATTTCGTATCTGATCAACTACGATAACCCTTGCGTGGAATACAACCCGGTCAGTTTTGAAGAAACCCTGCTGCAAGTACTTCCGGTTCTGCAGGATCTGGGGATTGAAATATTGCTGCCCAAAGCATTACAAGCCCTGGTAAAGCCGAAGCCGGCACTGAAAGTGGAACAAACTGCCTCTTCTTCCGGGGGCGGATGGATGGACCTGCAACAGCTGCTCAGTTTCAACTGGAAGGTTTCGATAGGGGATACCTTTCTGAATGAGCAGGAGTTTTTCGAGCTGGTGGAGGGGTCTTCCGGAATTGTGAAACTGCGTGACCGGTATGTTCATGTAACCGGCGCCGATCTGGAAAAGCTCAGAAAATCGCTTGAGCAGCCGCCTTCACTGTCGAAGAATGATCAGCTCCGGGTCCTGCTTGCTGGGGAATATCAGGGCACGCCGATTCTGTTTTCAGAGGAGGTCAAGGAGTCCATCCGGCAACTGATGGAAAGCGGACACGCCGAACCTCCGTCCGGATTGCAGGCCACCCTGCGGCCCTATCAGGTCAGCGGCTATCAGTGGATGTATCACAATACCCGCCTCGGGTTCGGCAGTATCCTGGCCGACGATATGGGGCTCGGTAAAACCCTGCAAGCCATTGCACTGATCCAAAAACTGAAAGAGGAAGAGGCGTTGAAGGAGAAAAAAGTGCTCATTGTGGTACCCACTTCCCTGATCAGTAACTGGCTTCGGGAACTCGAACAGTTTGCACCCGGGCTTTCGGTGTTTGTGTATCACGGATCATCTCGTAACCTGGGTAATCTGGGCGATGAAGATATACTGATTACCTCCTACGGCATCCTGCGCTCGGATAATGCCCGGCTTAAAAAACTCAAATGGCGGGCGATGATCATCGATGAATCGCAGAACATCAAAAACCCGCAGTCTGCCCAAACCAAAGCCGTAAAATCTGTTCCCGCGGATACCCGAATTGCCCTGAGCGGTACGCCGGTAGAAAACCGGTTGAGTGAGTACTGGTCGGTGTTTGATTATGCCAACAAGGGACTGTTGGGCACGGCCACGTTTTTCAGCAAAACCTTTTCCAAACCAATTGAGGAGTCGCACGACCAACATGCATTGGGTTTATTCCGCAAAGTGACCGCGCCGTTTGTCCTTCGCCGGCTGAAATCCGACAAAAGCATCATTTCGGATCTTCCGGACAAAGTGGAAAACAACCATTTCTGCACGCTCACTTCGGATCAGGCCGCTCTGTACCAGAATGTTGTGGATTCGGTGATGAAGGATATCGAGGAAAGCGAAGGCATCGAGCGCAGGGGACTGGTCCTGAAACTGATTAACGCGCTCAAGCAGATTTGCAATCACCCGGTACAGTACGCCAAGCAGGGCACGCCCGACCCGACCGATTCCGGCAAGACGGAGATGTTGTATGATCTGCTGGATACCATCATTGACAACCGGGAGAAAACGCTGATTTTCACGCAGTACACCGAAATGGCCGAATTGCTTGCCGGTCTGTTGCGCGAGCGGTTTGATCAGGAGCCGCTCTATCTGCACGGCGGGCTCAGCCGCAAAAACCGGGATGAACAGGTGGAGGCGTTTCAGCATCACCGCAATCGCAATATCTTTATCCTCTCGCTCAAAGCGGGCGGCACGGGTCTGAACCTGACGGCAGCCAGTCATGTGATCCATTATGATCTGTGGTGGAATCCCGCTGTGGAAACCCAGGCTACCGACCGCGCTTATCGCATCGGTCAGGATAAAAAGGTGATGGTCCACCGGCTGATCAGCAAGGGCACCATGGAAGAGAAGATTGATGCGATGATCCGCAGTAAAAAAGAGCTGGCCGAGATGGCCGTCTCCACCGGCGAAAACTGGATCGGCGAGCTCGGAGATCATGAGTTACGGCAAATTGTGGAGTTGGGTTCGGGATAGTGAAACCGGCTGTCCGGCGTAGCCGGGCTGTCGGCATGTGAGCAATGGAGGACTGTGTGGGTAACCGCAGGGGGCGCGGAGGTATGCGCTGAGGTCGCTGCGAGGGGTTGAGGTGGTGGAATGTTGCCCCAAAGGGTGTGCCTGTGGCGGGATGTTGGAGTATTGGATGGAACTCCCTTATCCTGCCTTAATCCCCTGATTACCCTCTGTGTTCCTCTGTGCCTCTGTGGTTAAATGGAGTGGAACCGCAAAGGCGCAAAGGGCGCAAAGGAAAAATGGCACTGTCTCTTCTATTCATCTCTGAGTACCCTTGTGTGCTCTGTGGTTAAACCGGGAGTAACCGCAGGGGGCGCGGAGTTATGCGCTGAGCACACCGCGAGGGGTTGGGTTGGAATAGTGGAATATTGACCCGATGCGATGTTTGTGGTGGAATGGACGGAACTTGATGCAGGTAAAATATGGATTAATTGGCTGTGGTTTTATTAACAGGACCTCACAACATGCATTTTTATTTAATAGTTATACTTTTGTTAAGGGAAAGTAACAGATCTTAATACTTGATGCCCGATGATTTATAGTATTCTGGCAGATATCGTAGTCACCATCCATTTTCTTTTTATCGTCTTCGCCGTTATCGGGGGGCTGCTCATTTTTAAATGGTGGTGGATTATTTATCCCCATATTCTGTGTGCCTTTTGGGCAGCGATGGTCATAGCAATGGGTTGGATCTGCCCGCTCACCCCACTTGAAAATCACCTGCGAAGAGCTGCGGGACAGGAGGGCTATGATGGCGGATTTATTGAACACTACCTCATACCCATCATCTATCCGGCAGGGCTGACTCGCGAAATTCAAATTGTGCTCGGAATAGGTGTCGTAGTAATCAACATTCTAATCTACACAATGGTGATTAAAAAGTACCTTCGGAAGAAATCTGCAAAACCATAAAAAAATAAGCTGCATATCATGGATAAATTCAAAGGAAAATACCGGAATGAATCTATCCGACTTCAAAATTGGGATTACAGCCGGGCTGCCGCCTACTTCGTAACGATTTGCACCAAAGACCGGGAATGTTTCTTCGGCGATGTGGTAGATGGGGTGATGAGGTTGTCCCCGGTTGGTGCCATTGCCAATGTATTATGGCATGAGATAAAAAATCATTCAAAAAATGTCGATTTGGGTGAATTTGTTGTAATGCCCAACCATGTTCATGGAATCATTCTATTGAATAAAAATTCCCCGGATGCGTCTGAACCCGGTAGGTCAACCGATAACGTAGGGACCGATAACGTAGGGACCGATAACGTAGGGACCGATAACGTAGGGACCGATAACGTAGGGACCGATAACGTAGGGACCGATAACGTAGGGACCGATAACGTAGGGA
>SLQI01000179.1 GCA_007131535.1 Balneolales bacterium
AGTGTAACCGACATCGTTGATATGTCACTGGTGGTTGTGAATGCAGGTAAAACCCGTAAAAAAGATGTAATGGCGGCGTTGAACATGATGCATTTCAATGCGCATAAAGTGATGGGAGTGCTGTTGAACAACATTCACCACAAGAGTTTTATCTCCGATTATAATTATTACAATAACTACAATTATTACGGGAACAGAGGTGCCGAATACAGTAACAGAAATCCTAAAGAGCCTTCACTTTGGGATAAACTCAATGCTTAAAATTTTAGCCGGGGTATTAGTAGTGTTTGGGTTAAGTGCGTTTCCCCAGCAAAAGAGCTATGCCCAGGGACAGGACTACGGTTATGGATCGGTAATCGGTGGATCAAACGATTCCGGGTATGGCGGCAGGTCTTTTCTAAGGGATAATGAAGAAGGGATGCGCATCACCTTAATTCGCTCAACCCCACCGGGCCGAATCGGAGGTAGCCGGCTTCTTGGCAGCAGTGGTGATACGGGCATCCGTATAGGTGGAACCGGAACCAGCGGTTCAAGTGGTCCGGGCGGTAATGTTCAGATTTACGAAGTACCTGTGGATACCGACTATCTTGAATTACTGGTGTTCTATGCCCGGCTTGATCCCCGAAGAATTAGACAAAGCAGGATCAGAATACTGCGGGTTGATTCAACCGGAGCGCCTCCCTACTATAGCGAAGAAATTCATCGCTCGTGGACTTCCCACAATTTTCGTGAAGAGTATCGGCAGGGTGGCCCGTTTGAAACTCTGGAACCCGGCGATATTGTAATCGTCGAAGGGCGGGGGTTATTCAACAGACCGTTTTTTGATCCCATCTCCGATATCAACTTCCTGATTACCCTGCCGACTCTGGTGCTCTCATTTGTTTCAATCTACCGGTTATTTGATTAAACGGTGATCTTATGCAATTCACCGGACCGACATATCCATCTTTTCGGCCGAATTCTAATCCTGCCGGGCTGCATCAGCCCGTTGGTTTTCAGTCCGGTAAGTACCATTCCAACGTAGCCGCACCGGTTAGCCTGTTTCTGTTTATCCTGTATGCTTTATTTACGATTGATGCGACTGTCGGAACTACCGCTGATATTGTGAATATCGATTACCGGCATTATGCTTATGTCTTGACGGCTGCCATTTTGGTTCACCCGCTGGAGCAGATTATTAAAGGCGGTATAAGGCAAATCCTCAGAGCTGATGTTCTGCTTTCCACCAGTTTTATTTACTGGGCGCTGCTGGATATTTTTCAGGAGCGGTTTTCACTGATGGATTTGTCGATTGCAAGTGTTCAATATTCATTCATCTATATTGCTGTATTTATACTGGTAACGCAGGTATTCGCCAACTATCAGTTTTTGCTCCCCGCAATTGTAAAAGACGCATCCAAAATTGATGTTAGCGTAAAGGTACTGCTAACGGTGATGATCGTCTGTTTTTTGATCGGCCTGTTTCCATTTTACCGCAGCTCCCACTACGACTTCTCTCATATGCTTGAGGGTCTTACACGTCCAAGGTTTGCCGCGCCCTGGGCGCGCGGGGCCGGGGGAGGATTGAATGCCATTTTTGAACACATGAAATACTTCGGCTATATCCTGCCTGCGATGAGTGCCCTGGTGATCGTCAAAGAACGAAAATTTTCCGGAAAAGTAATTTTTGCACTTGTGCTCACCATTTTTTTCAGTGCATTTGAATTTCAGGGAGGCGGGCGTCGGCTCACCGGCTTTCTATCCGGCATGGGCATCATAACATACCTGGTAGCCAAGCGTCATGAACTGCGGCTTAAGCACTTATTTATAACCGGATTCCTCGGACTGGCTGTGCTGGTATTGATGGATATGCAGCTGACTTTCCGGAATGTCGGTTATGAGGATATGTTCACCGAATACGAGTATGGCGAATTTGATGAAATCCGGGTGGATGATAATTTTCTGCGAATCGCACAAATGATCGAGCATGTGCCTGAGCGCCATGAATTCTCGGGAACCCAATACCTCGTCTGGGCTTTTGTTCGTCCTATACCACGTTACTTCTGGGAAGGAAAACCCACCAGCCCGGGGTTTAATATCGCCGCGATGGTGGGGGAGCCCGGTGTTGCTCTTACTACAACTGTAGTAGGAGAGGCGTATGCCAGTCTCGGGTTAGTGATGATCATTCTTGTGGCCATGCTTTACGGACTGTTAGCCGGAACGCTCTCCCGTATGCTTCAGCAACCGCTCGGAATTATCGGGGTAGCGCTGTATGCTATTGGTGCGCTTGCATTGGTGGGGGGCGTGCGGTCACTCGTGGATCTGATCATCTATTCCTATGCTTTTCTTGGATTATTAGTGGTTTACCAATTTTTGATCCGCGGAAAAGAAACCAGAGTTGAGGCATGAAGGTTCTCTATTACTGGCTCACTATGGGCCCCTATCATTTCTCCAGAATGAATGCGGTAGCCCGGCAGCCGGGAGTCTCGCTCGCCGTAACCGAAGCCACCAATCTTGATGATCACTACTGGCAGCGTGACGGCCGGCAACACCTGTTTGACCACCATACCATATTTGAGAACCAGCTGCTGGATAGCAAAGTAACCCGCAAAGCAGCACATAAGCTCATTGATGTTGTGGATCACATAAAACCGGATATTCTGGTCAACGGCGCCGGCTACTTTGATCCGGTTTTGCACACCCGGTTACGGAAGATCAAAAAACAAAATAATCTACGCCTGATTTTATGGTCGGAAAGCACAAGGGTTGATCACAAACGCCGGTTTTGGAAGGAGCAGCTTAAAAAAACTTTTCTCGGTTTGTATGACGGGGCGGTCGTGGCAGGCACTCCACACCGGCATTATCTGAATCTGTTGGGAATGCAGGATGCTAAAATTCAGGTAGTGGGGAATGTGGTTGACAACCAATTTTATCAGGCAAACCCGGATGAAGACATACAGCGAAGAGGGTTTCTTTACATTGGCAGATTTTTAGATATCAAAAATCTCGATTCCCTGCTGAAAGCCTACGCCGAATATCGCCGGCAGCAGATTGATGCGAATCAGGAGCCGCACCCCCTCTACCTGGTCGGGGACGGTCCCGAGCGGGACAGCCTTGAACAATTTATAAGCCGCGATAACATAGGCGGAGTAAAGCTTACCGGAATACTTCAGCCGCCGGAAGTCCGGAAAATGTATGAGCAGGCGGCAGTATTTGTCCTGCCCAGCATCAGCGAACCGTGGGGACTGGTTGTGAACGAAGCCATGGCGTCCGGGTTGCCGGTACTGGTATCAGACCGTTGCGGTTGCAGCAAGGACCTGGTGAAGGATGGACACAACGGTTATTTGTTTGATCCTTTCAACCCGAAAAATCTTGCGGACAAGATGGTCATGCTGGATAAAAATCCACAACTTCGCTCAGCTATGGGAGTTCATGCCCGGAATGTGATCAGTCAGTACACACCCCAAACCTACGCCGAAAAGTGCGTTCAGTTTTTTCAAAACATACACCACCAGAACGCCTGACGCATCTGCATTGGCTGCACCCTGTCGGATGGCTGATCTGGGTTACGGTACTTGTCTACGTGGTATTTTTTCTGCTTGGCGGAGCGAATACCGTAAACGGAAGATACCTGAGCTTCACAGGGTACCTTGTATATTTTGCTATGGTAGCAGCATTACTGGCACCTTTTTTTCTCTTCAGAATAAAACCGGTGAAGCCGGGTTGCGGCGCAGATAAGGTGCTGCCTTTGAAATCGATAATTGGTATCGGGGTAGCGGGGATTTACGTGGCAATACTGGTGGTGAGGTTATACTACCTTCCGGATTGGCAATACGAGACCACCCGTTTCTATACGCCGCCGGCACTTTATTTTCTCAGTTTTGGCAGCTGGCTGACAGGCGGGCTGCTGTTCTGGCAATTCCTGTTGAGGAACAGATGGGGGTGGGCCGGACTGATCACGGCCGCAGAGTTGGCGCTGATCATCCACACCGGCTACCGGGAATGGGCGGTATGGTTTGTTTTGCTG
>SLQI01000319.1 GCA_007131535.1 Balneolales bacterium
CAACTGCGTCGTACGATGCGGTGATCCATCGGTAGTCGGACTAGAGACGTATTTGGCCGGCTTTGGGATAGTCCATTTCTGAGGTGCCCACTGGCTACCACCCGGCAGACCGTACGGTGATTATACCCAAATTTGCAGCAAGGGCAGAGTTAATCAACCTGAAATTCAACCGGTGGTAATAGCAGCGGTCAGCCGGGGAGTGGGTCAGCCTGAGTTGTTTTTACTATATAGAATAGATCCGAAGGTAACCGCGCTTTCCCGCTCTTGTTCGTCCCAGATTTGGTATCCGGTAATCTCGCCTTCAACTTCCGGTGAAGATTTCAGGAAGGTATATAAGGGCGGAAAACCACAAATGCGATAGGGATCATAATCGTCGGCTACATGGCGCAGCAAACCGTCCGCATCCCCGGATTTGGCAATATTCAGGAATGATCGATCAAACCCTTTCACATCTTCGAACATGGTTTGTGCCGGCGCATTGTCCCCGAACTTTTTACCGATGTGGGCCAGGTCTCCGGAAATCAGCAAAAAAGTGTCGGGATCCTCAAGCTGCTGATTTAGCCAGTGCGACATCGCTTCCACTTTTCCGTTGATGTGGTTGTTGTCACTGTAAAACAACTCCTCAAAAGGTCCTACGAGAATAGGCAGCAGCTTGAAGTTATCCGGCCATATATGTTGGGCAAAAATCAGGTGTAGCTCAATACTGTGTTCGACACGATGAGCGCGGTCTTTGGTACTTACTCCCAGCTTATCCGCCGACTTTGCCAGTTCCTGAATACGCTCTTTATCGGGTTCCACCTGCCCCAGCGGGGTTTCAAAAACTTTATCCGACAAAATAAACGGGAGGTTTTCGTACTCGGGATGATAGGATCCGGCATAATGAGAAGTTGCCAGAATAATAACTCTTTTAGGCTGAACGGTTTGCAAAGGAGCAAACGCCTTTCCGTACGTACTCAAACCAATTCTCGGGTCAATATGCGGAGCATACAAGGCCTGGGCTTCTGTCGCGTTTTCAGAGACCGATCCGTTGTTGAGTGCTTCATCCAGCTTATTGCGCAGCTCCGTGGGGTCTTCCGGATAGGAAGAACCACTGCAAGCGGGCTGACGAACCTCCTCCGCCTCATATTCCGACTCGACCTGATCCGCATATTGCTTGAAATAATCGGAAAAAAGCACGCGATTTTTATCGAGGTGCTGAACAAATTTCATGAGCAGCTCCTCGGTTACATCCGTATCCGGCTGATAATTAACTATTTCCTGATGAATCTGGGTAATTGACTTCTCACCGTCAATTAGTGCCATTAATCCCGCTACTTCCTTATTGAGCACAAAAGGCCGGGGCACATAACCCATCGGGTCGTGGATATAAATCAATTTTTTACCATCAGACTCAACCGGAAAAACGTCCACTCCGGCACGGAATGGAGGTACAGGTTTAGTGATAGAATCAAAGAGCTCGGGAGTATCTGCGGACATGTTGTAGTACTTTTCTGTATTTAATTTCAGCTTTCAGAAACGGTAGACATATAACAATCGTGCCTTCTCAGATCAACTCCTGGTTGACCTGCAAGGATGTTGCATCGGGGCAGATCAGACATACACTTATGTCGTCACCCATTTGTCTAACTCGTGACAGATTTAAGCTTTTGCAGCTTTTTTTCTCATACCGGCACATTCACATTTGGTTCCGTACCGCTCGCATATTTCATGATTCGGCGGGGACGAAATCCTTGCCTTACAGACATTTCTACCGTGCGCAATCAGCAAATGGGAAAGATTAGTCCATTCTTCCCGCGGGAAGAGGGCCATTAAATCTTTTTCCACTTTATCCGGGTTGGTGTGGCGCGTAAGGGCAAAACGATGAGCCAACCGTTTTACATGTGTATCCACCACGACTCCATCATTAATGCCGAATGCATTGCCCAAAACCACATTGGCCGTTTTCCGGGCTGCACCGCGTAAACTTAACAACTCATCCATAGTTTGCGGTACTTCACCGTCAAATTCTTCCATTATGGAACGGGATGCCTCTTTTATCGCTTTGGCTTTGTTCCTGTAGAAGCCGGTGGACCGAATTGCCTCTTCAATTTCCGGAAGCTCAGCTTCAACGAAATCCTGCGGACCCGGAAAGTCTTTAAATAACTGCTCAGTTACCTTATTAACACGCTCATCAGTACATTGGGCACTGAGTATGGTAGCAATCAGCAGCTCAAATGCGTTCGTATAATTTAACGCACAATGCGGATTGGGGTAGTGCCGGTACAGATCTTCCAGTAATTGATTCGCTTTTTCTTTTTGAGCAGCCGTTTTTCTTGGTAATTTACTTTTCGTTACAGCCATTTAGCATATTCCTGATCTATGTTCGCCCCAAAGATAGTAAATTGCACAGTCAGCCTCACACCCGATATTTATCCGGTTGGGTAGCCAGTGCGCACCGCCAACCTTGCATTGTATAGGGGGCTTCACTTTAACAAAGCAGATGGCCATCATTTAAATAGTGCCTGTAAGAAAAGTGGTAGAGTCGTAAGAATAGCAACGCAGACACTACCAAGCACTACTCAAACGAGGTTTTTATTCCGGAAATTTACCAAATTAATCCACACCCTTTGAATCATTTACGGTTGGCAGCTTCGTTTTGATCGATGATATCGAGCTCACACAGAAAAGCCTGATTATCGTTAACTTCACAGTGAATAAATTGCTGTATATTTTTTCAGGAATGGATTCGGATTTTCAGATCAGGTTTCGCTATAAGCATAACTAACCCCCGTTTCATGTCAATATCGGTAACAGGGTTGACTAAAACTTACGGAAATCAGCAAGCTGTCAGGAACATCTCTTTTGATGTTGAACAGGGCGAGGTTGTAGGCTTCCTGGGACCAAACGGAGCCGGGAAAAGCACCACCATGAAAATCATGACCGGTTATCTCGCACCAACCAAAGGTGAAGTTGAGATTTGCGGCTATTCTGTTGCCGAAGAGTCAACAAATATTCGCCGAAAAATCGGGTATCTTCCGGAGCACAACCCGCTGTATCCGGATATGGGGGTGATTGATTTTCTCAAATTCTCCGGGTCTTTGCATCGCATGGGGAAAAAAGAATTGAAACGTGCCGTTGATTATGTAGTCGAAACCTGCGGGCTTGCCCCGGAAGCGCACAAGAATATCCGGGAGCTGTCCAAAGGTTACCGCCAGCGCACCGGGGTGGCCCATGCACTTCTGCATAATCCGGATGTTTTAATTCTTGATGAACCTACCACCGGACTGGACCCCAATCAAATTGTGGATATCCGCTCGCTGATCAAAGAGGCCGGCAGGGAAAAAACCGTGCTGCTGAGCTCGCACATCCTCAAGGAAGTGGAAGTGACCTGCAGCCGGGTGATCATTATTAATGATGGTGAGATTGTTGCCGATGAGCCGACGGAGACGCTCATCCGGAAAACCTCGGGGGTCAAAACGTATTTCGTGGTACTGGGCGGGGTTGATAATCCTCAACACACGGAGCAGATTCTTGAAACGCACTTTTCCAAAATAAACCCCTCCGATGCCGGTACCAAGCCCGGTTGGCACATTGAAACCGGGGAGAACACTCCATTTCAGCAAAAGCTTGCAGATCTGTGCCGTGAACACGGCTGGCATGTAGAAGAACTCCGTCCTGTGGAAAACTCTCTTGAAGATATCTTCCGAAAACTCACGTCAACATCCGGGGATAGGGAATCATGAGCACTGTTTTTCACATATGTCGCCGGGAAATTATTGCTTTCTTTTCTTCGCTGGCAGGGTATGTCCTTGTCATTCTTTTTTTGGGGATCAGCGGATTTTTTACATGGTTGTATGGCTCGGATGTATTCTTTGTCGGTCAGGCCAATTTGAATAGTTTTTTTAATACCGCATTCTGGACGCTTTTTTTCTTCATTCCGGCCATTACCATGCGCTCACTGGCGGAAGAAAAAAGATCCGGTACCCTGGAATGGCTGATCACCCACCCGGTCACTGAAGCCCGTGTGGTACTCGGCAAATGGCTTGCCTGTTGGGTACTGGTGGCCGTCAGCTTATTGCTGACATTGCCTTACTACCTAACCATTGCCTGGTTGGGACCTGTCGATCACGGAGCTGCCGTCGGAGGGTACCTGGGTTTATTGATGATCAGCGCGATCTACATCGGTATCGGCATATTTGCTTCAAGTCTTACGGTGAATCAGATTGTGGCTTATTTGATTGCACTGTTTACCGGCTTTGTTTTTCACACTCTTTTTGATTTAATCAGCGGAACCTTAACCGGAACCACCTCCACTTTGCTGGCTTATGCCGGCACAACTTTTCATTTTGAAACGATGGCCCGGGGTGTCATCAGCCTGGATAACATGGTGTACGGATTATCGGTAACCGCATTTTCGTTATGTCTGGCAACGGTGAACCTGAAACGGAGGCTGTGGTTATGAAATCGTGGTTACAGGGTCTGTTTTCACATCCGGCAGAATCGGTGCTTCAACTGATTCTCATTGCCGCCATCTTAATCGTATTCAACTACATTGCTTACAATAATGCCCTGCGCCTGGATTTGACCGATGACCGCCGTTACACCCTTTCCGAAAACAGTGAAGAAATTCTGAATGATCTCCGGGACCCGGTAACCCTCACTGCCTATTTTTCCGATGATCTGCCCCCGGATTTCAACCGGGCTGCCAGAGAACTTCGCCATCTGATTTCGTATATGGCGCGGTCATCTGATACAAAGATTACCTACAGGGAGCGCAACCCCTCCCGCAGCGAGGAAGACGCCGAGCGAGCTGAACGAGCGGGCATACACCCGGTCACACTTGACGTCCGCCAACAGGACCGGATCACACAGCGGCAGATTTATATGGGTGTCACGCTGGAATATGGGGATGAAATGGAAGTCATGCCGTTCATGCAACCTGAAATGCCTCTGGAGTATGAACTGGCCTCAGCGCTGTCCAGGATGGTCTACCCGGTTCGTCCTGTGGTCGGGCTGGTCCAGGGACACGGGCAGCCTTTGCAGGATGAAATGAGCCAGTTTTTAAATCAGCTGGATTATCGGTACCGAATACATACCCTTGACAATCTGGAAGAAGGTATTCCTGAGTCTGTTGATATATTGGCGATTATCGCACCGCAGCAACAGCTCTCCGAACCGGAGCAGGAGACAGTTTACCAATTCTTGGCTGAAGGCGGCCGGGCCTTTTTTGCTCTAAACCGCTTTGAAACCAACCCCGGTGACGGAACCGCTAAAGTTGTTCATACCGGCCTGGAGTCCCTCTTAGCAGAATATGGAGTTTCTGTTGATTCCACGCTAATACGTGATCGCAACAGCTCGATGGTCAGAGTTCCGGGGCAGGCCGGCCAGTTCGGGTATGCCAATCAGGTAGAATATCCGTTGATTCCGGTTATTCGCGAATTTGCCGATCATCCGGTAACCAGTGGAATCAGCTCCGTGGTATTTCAGTTTCTATCACCGGTATCGGTGGTTCATCAACCTGATCATATTGAGCTGCACGAGCTGGCCTGGACTTCCGAACAAACCGGGTTGATGAAAGAGGACTTTAATCTGGACCCCATGCAGGAATGGAGCGGAACCGATTTTCTTGAATCCTATCTTCCGGTTGGCGTGGCAGCCCGCGGCGTACTTGCCGGTAATGATTCCTCCCCGGAGAGTGCTTTGGTCGTTTTCGGCGACGGCAACTTTCTTATTAATGCACAGGGTGGACAAGAACAGGAGCTGCCTGCTGATAACGTTCACCTGGCGCTGAATGCTATAGACTGGCTTGCGGATGATACCGGTCTGATCAACCTCAGAACCAGAATTACTCAGAGCAGGCCACTGCAGTCTGTTGACTCTGACCGGCAAACGCTCATTGCCTATGCCAATGTGATTTTTCCGATTCTTTTAATTACACTTTTTGGCGGTGTTCGCCTTCTGCGATATCGAAGCAAACGAGCAAAATTGCAAAAAAGGTGGTCTGCCAATGAGTAACGCAACTAAAACGCTGTTTGCTACGTTATTAATTACGACTTTCGGAGCTTTAATTCTCAGTCATTGGAATTCTCTTTCAGCTCCGGAAACTACAGACGGTGCAGCCATACCGGAATTCGATATTACTGAGGTTGATCGAATCACAATAGAAAACGCTACTTCCGGTGGCTGGATCGAGGTTAGCTACAATCACGAAGCGGAGCGGTGGGAAGTCCACCTCTCTGAAAACGGGCGTAATGAAAGCCCTGAAGAGGTAAACGATTTTATAGAGGCTCTTTCAAAACCTGATATTCACAGGGAAGTGACAAGCAATCCGTCCCGTCATTCGGATTACCATGTGGATCATACCGGAATACAATTACGATGGTATAAAGACGGGAATGAAAAAGGCGGCGTAATACTCGGCCGATTTAATTTCGAAGGAGCCGGTGGTGCCGAGGTATTTATCCGACCGATGGAATCGGATGGCGTTTATGCCGCCGATGTCAATTTGATCACAACAACTCAGCGATTACAGGAGCTTTACAGGTAAATGTGAAATATTTACAATTCTGTTATGCAATAATAACTTAAAGTCCTTATACTCTAAGACGATAATAAAAAAAGAAGGGCTGCCCACGGCAATGGACAACCCTTATTCATGGATGTGATCGTATCGACAGTCACGGAGTAACAAGAGTCTGTCGATTGTTGCAATGTAAGAACGTCCGGTTAGGACGTATTATTACTATTCCCAATATAATTATTTGTTGGGTAGCGTCTATGCCGACGTCTGCCCGGCAAATAATTTTTTTTATTTTTGGGAGCCTTGAACTTGTGGTTAGGTTTATAAATGTTGATTACGGGGTGGTAGTTGATTTTTTAGTTGCAGGCCCAAATAATTTTTCCAAAATATTGCGAATTGCAAGTCCATTATCCTCACTTCTGATAATGGTGGCTCTCAAACCTCCGCCGAATGCGAGCATTCCGAGTGCAATCCCGAGTGGCTGTTTTAAAACATAACCGGCAGCACCGACACAAAATCCAACAACTGCAGTAAGCAAGTATGTTAATACCGGCGCTTCCTTGGACGGAAACGGAAGCATAAACAACAGTCCGCTTATCAAAGCGAGGCCTTTAATCACATAAATTACGGAGCTGTTAACCGGATTAAAGATAAACAGCAGGATGGCCAGAAACACCCCACCAAGCCAAATGGAATTCAGCAAGTTTTGCCCCGGAAAGGTCAAGGCTTCCCATTCATCATAATACCGTTTTCTGAAAATCAACCAAAAACTTGATGCAGCAACGCCCCAGCCACCAGCCATACTGAGGCCGCTCATAAACATCAAAAAGCCCCCGAAGCTGAATTCTTCTCTTGAATAATATTCTACCGTAACCGTCAGTGCCGTTGCAATGCCTATTGCCGCCAGTGCGAGCAATACCACAATTTGTTTACTGACTTCCGGCAAACCCTTTCTGACAGCAACCCAGCATAATAAAGCCGGCAAAACGATAAACGTAAAATAATTAAATAAATCAGACCTCGGCGTAATGAGCAACAGACCGATTAACACAATAAGTACGGCGGCATAGATTCGCACCATATAACCGTGCGTGCTAACATCTTCAACTTGCAGTCGCCACCATGCCCGGGCGAAAAGTAACAGTGCGATTCCGAAGCAAACTTGAATAACACCGGTGGCAAATTCAAAATCAGTAAATGCGAAATCTTCCATTGCTACTTCCTGATGTTTCTTTCCTGTATCCGCCGGTGTATGACGATTATTCCTCCGAACATTACCAGTGCAGAAAGCACTACAGCAAACCAACCGGCAACTTCAGCACGGGGATCATTCAAGGTAATGGTAATCCATACGGCAGCACCGAAAATGGCTATACCACAAAGAATTAACATAAACGGAGCCTGAAGTCCGCCGTCGAGAGAACTCCTCGTAACTCCAAAGTAACCTGCCGATGCGGCAAGAATGGCGATAAATAATGCTGCTACCGGATCTTCCATATCTGAAAAATGTAAAGAAGGTAATAGATGGTCAATTTAAAATTGTGATCAACCAAATTACCAGGATGAGTTTAATGTTCGCTTCACCTCTGAAAATCGGGTAAGTTTTTATACCCGATATAGCGCAAAGCGTACCCATTTATTTTATAAGTTGCCCTTCTTTTACTAATGGAAGATTTACCAGCCGGAGTTCCCGCACAATAATTTTATCCAGCCGGCAGTCAGAGCCTAAGCGCGGGTGACTTCCAGAATCCGGCGTTCCATTCCGCTTTTAATCTCATTTCGAACAGCCTCCACACCCTCATCTACATACATCGCATGGATATAAAGATGCTTGCAGTCATCGGAAACATCCAGGCTGAGCGTACCGGGAGTCAATGATATCAGATTAGCCAGCAGGGTGATTTCCAGGTCTGTTTCAGCATCAAGCGGAATGGCAATTACCCCGGACTGCATGGTAAACTGACCCGGTTTCATCACATCCAGGGCAACTCTGAAACTTGACTTGAAGAGTTCCTTGATGAAAAAACCAACAAGAGTGAACGTCTTCCATACCCGGCCCACATAATTTTCCCGGTCAATGGCCGGGCTCACAAGGGCGATTACGAGATAGCCTAATATCAAACCAATAACAAAGGTCCCGAGTGTAAATGATCCGGAAACGAAAGTCCAGATCAACGCGAGAATTATGTTCAGCAAAAATAGTGTCATGATTCACCCAATACGCTTTCGATGTATATTTCCGGGTTGAGTAGCTGCTCGGCTGCCAGCATGCAAAACGACAGGAACGGCTCGGCAAATAAGCCTACGATAATAATAATGGCAGCCAGAATGATTACAGGAGTAACCAGCAGATTTAATCCGCCGGCTCCCATGAGCTTCATTTTTCCAAACTGCTCGGATTTATTTTCTTCTTCCATCGGCATCCAGAATGCATAAGCCCAGATCTTGACCATGGAGAACAGTGTCAGCAGTCCTACCAGTATGGCCACACCGGTGATAACGTATTGCTCAATCTGCAAGCCCGCTTTCACCAGTGATAATTTAGCCCAAAAACCGGACAGAGGCGGGAAGCCGGCCAGCGCGAATGCCGAAATCAAAAACAGCACGGCCAACCATGGGTACTGACGGTATAACCCACCCAACTGCTTGAGTTCAAACGTACCGGTCAGCCGCTGTGCGATTCCGCTGATCAAAAACAGGTTAGACTTAGCCAGGATATTATGGATGATATAAAAAATCGCCCCCATAATGCCCAGTTTGGTATTGAATGCCAGCCCCATAATCATATATCCGATCTGACTGACAATATGAAAAGACAATACTTTTCGGAACTCCATCTGTGCGGCAGCACCTAATACACCGCAGACCATGGTAAAGCCTGATACCCAAAGTAAGATTGTGTGAGTATAGCCGATATCATGGGTGAAGATCAAAGTAAATACCCGGATGAGGGCATACACACCGACTTTGGTCAGTAAGCCACCAAAAATGGCGCTTACGGCAACCGGCGGGGTATGATAAGATGCCGGCAGCCAGAAAAATAGCGGGAAGATAGCCGCTTTGATCCCGAATGACACAATGAAGATCATCGAGACAGCCGTCACCAGACCGGTATTTTCCACTTCGGCAATCTTGACTGCCAGATCTGCCATGTTCAGGGTTCCGGTCATGCCATAAACCATGGCTACCCCAAACAGAAATACCAGTGAAGAAACCAGGTTAATGATGACGTATTTAACCGCACCCTGCAGCTGAGTTTTGCGGTTACCGAGGGCCAGCAAGATAAAGCTGGAAATCAGCATTACCTCAAACCAAACGTAGAGGTTAAAGAGGTCGCCGGTCAGGAAGCTGCCGTTGATACCGATCAGCAGGATATGTAGCAGCGGATAATAATGATACTGCTCTTTGACCCGGTCAATATCATACAGTGAATAAATTGAGACGACCAACCCCATGATAGCGGTGATAATCAACATCGCCGCGCTCAGCAAGTCCATCACCAGGGTGATACCAAAGGGTGCCGCCCAGTCTCCAAGCTGTATAACCTGAATACCATCGGTATAAGTCTGCCACGACAAATAAATTACAGAAACCAACAGGGCAGCCATACCAATTACCCCGGAAGCTCGCTGTACCATAGGGGATTTTCGAAACAGCAAGCCAATAGTTGCCGCTGTTAAAGGAATTGCTATAGGAAGTATTAATAGAAGATTCATTGATTCACCTGCTCTTCTTCGGCTCTCATTTCTGCGGAAACCTCTACGGGATCCATTTTCATATCATCTAAATCTACCGTACCCAATTCTTTGTATGACCGATAGGCCAGTACTAAAGCAAAAGCCAACAATCCGAAACCAATTACAATGGCCGTAAGTACCAGGGCTTGCGGAAGAGGGTTGGCGAAGGGCGATACCGGGAGGGTGTTTCCTTCCCAGATAAGGGGAGGGTTGGCTTTGGTTAAACGCCCGAGATTAAAAAACAGAACATTTACGGCATTACTTATTAAAATGATACCAATAACTGCCTTGATCAAATTGCGGCGCAATACCATATATATTCCGGCCGCAAATAATGCTCCTCCGATTATGGCTAACAGAGTTTCCATAGGTTCAACTATTCTTCTTCAAGTGAAAAAATCACGGCAAGGATAAAGCCTACCACGCATAAGTATACCCCGATATCAAATATCAGCGGTGAGCTGAGTTTTACTTCGGTATCGGCAAAATCTAAAAACAACCATTGCCCGGTGAGGAACGGCTCATTCACGATCATGGGTAAAATGCCGCTGATTATCAGGGCTACAAATCCCCAGGCAATCATCGTCAGCGGACTTATGCGTATGGTTTGTTGAGCTTTTTCTGCCCCGAAGGCCAGCGCATACAGGGTAATAGCTCCGGCTCCGAACAACCCGCCGATAAATCCACCGCCGGGCTCATCATGTCCTCTGAAAAACAAAAACAGAGAAAATATCAGCAGAAGTGCCATTAACAGTCGTGTGGCGGTATGAAGAATCAATGATTTCATGATTCGGCTCCTCCGTTTTTGCTTTGCTTCTTGTTCATCTTCACCAGGGCATAGACGGCAAGACCGGCTACGGCGACTACCACAACTTCACCCATGGTATCCAATGCCCTGAAATCCACCAGAATAACATTCACTATATTACGGCCGTGAGCCGCCGGGTAGCTCCATTCGGCAAACTGTTCGGAAATGAACAAATCAAACGGAAGTGTCATGGCAGTGAGAGTCATGGCAGTGAAAATACCGCCCAGTGTAAGTGCTATCACTGCATCCCGGAATTTTGAACCGGCCGCCTCAGATTTCTTCAACGGGGGCATGTGCACCAATACCAGTGCAACCAGAATTACGGTGAGTGTTTCTACCAAAACCTGCGTCATGGCCAGATCGGGTGCGCCGTACATCAGATAAATTAGGGCAAGTCCAAATCCGATCACTCCAAGTGCAACAATAATTGCGAGCCTGGATCTCACCATTACGGCAATCAACGCTGAAGCTATGATGGTCGCGAAAAGCGTCCATTCATACAGCTCAACGCTGCCCAACTCATTATTCCAGGCGAAGCCTGCCCGGCTCATAAACGTGTAGCCGATAGCAACTGCCATAGTCACGACGATCGTCAGCACATAATAGCGGAGCATTCCGTTTTGAAGTACACGGGTCTGCCAGCCGGCTGTGCTGAGCATGCCATCTACCAGAAATTGATACCCGCCTTTAGGACCGTCATGAAATGTAGTGGAGTACAGGCCGGCCGGTGTTGAACTTTGCAGGCCGGTCCAGATTTTATACACCGCGATACCACCCAGCAGGGTAACTACACTCAGGATCAACGGCAGGTTGATGCCATGCCAGAGTGAGAGGTAAAAATCGAGCGTTTCACCATATATAGCGGAGGCAGTAGGGACGATCAGACTGCTATCAATCAGAAATGGTAATGAGCCGAAAACCACCCCGAGCGAAGCCAGCGTAATCGGCCCGATCCACATCGAGAGTGGAGCTTCGTGGGCATGTTTCGGTGTTTCTACCTTCGGACCGTAAAACGGCTTGATCGCCACAATACCGGCAGCGGCAACTACGGCGATATTCCCGAGTACGGCTATGGAAATCAACAGGGTTGACCACATCGGCGCTTCGAGAGCGGCTTCATATAGCAGCTCCTTCCCTATAAATCCAAAAAACGGTGCAATTCCGGCCATGGAAAGTGCTGCAAGCGCGGCCGCAACCGCCGAAATCGGCATCAGTGACCGGAGGCCGCCAAGTTTTGCGATATCGCGGGTGCCGGCTTCATGATCAATTGCGCCGGCCACCATAAACAGAGAGGCCTTATAAAGGGCGTGCCCCAGTATATAAACAGCCGCAGCCTGGTGGGCCAGCGGAAATCCCATTCCGATCAACATGGTCAATGTGGCCAGTACCATCACCGTAGTGTAGGCGAGAATCTGCTTCATATCGGTGTAGCAGAGTGCCAGCCAGGCACTGATCAGCAGGGTTGCCGCACCAAAGCCGGTGACCAGATAAAACCACAAGTCGGTATCACCCATGGCGGGATGAACCCGTGCCAATAAGTAAACTCCCGCTTTAACCATAGTCGCAGAGTGCAGATACGCACTAACCGGAGTCGGAGCGGCCATCGCTCCCGGTAACCAGAAGTGGAACGGGAATTGCGCCGACTTGGTAAATGCGCCGGCAAGGATCAGTATTAATATTCCGAGGTAAAGCGGGCTTTCACGCAATACATCCCCGGAGTTAAGGATTTCCGACATCTCAAAAGTGCCGGCGGTATACCCCATCAGGATGAGTCCGGCCAATAAGGCAAGACCACCGATACCGGTTACCAGCAGAGCCTGCAGGGCTGAATTGCGGGATTCCGCGCTATCGTGGGAAAACCCGATCAAAAGATACGAGGTGAAAGAGGTAAGCTCCCAGAATACAAACAGGGTGATCAGATTGTCGGCCAGCACCACCCCGAGCATGGAGCCCATAAACAGCAATATCGTACAGAAAAACCGGCCGATGTATTCATGTCCGGCCAGATACCCGCTTCCGTACAGCACGATAAATGTGCCGATACCGGTTACCAGCAGGGCAAAAAGCATGCTCAGGCCATCGAGATAAAACGACAGTGTTACATCAAACAGAGGAACCCAATCGGTGGATTGGGTGATGACTTCACCATCGGCAATAGCCGGAAACAGCGTGAGAAAATAAATGAATACAGAGAAAGGCAGGATGGCCAGCACCCAGCCGGTTTTTTCCCGTAATACACTGTAGAGACCGGGGGCTATCAAACCGACAATAAAAATACTCAGTAATGCTATTAGCATGTGGCCTCCTTCCGGGAGATGTGTATAAATTTAAACCCGGTTGAAGGTGCAAGGGGACAATTCATAGTTATGCCCATGTTTCCATTTCTTTTTTGATCCAAACGAATATCAATTCCGGAGTCGGGACAGGTTACCCTATTCATACCTTTTGATCATCCGAAACGGACTCCGCTTCTGCTTCTACTTTTACTTGGGGATCACTGCCGGCTTTGCCTTCTTTATATGCCTTTTTCAGCTCGTCTACTATCGTTCCCTGCCAGAGATCAATACCCACATAATATGCCGAACGACCGATCATATGGGCTGCCACCGGAGCGGTGAGAACAATAAATATTATGGTTGCCACAACCATCGCAATAACGGCTACATCACCATAGGTGAAGGCCACGGCTAACAGAATAAGCCCGGCCCCGAGGGTACCGGCCTTCGTTGTAGCGTGCATCCGCATAAGCAGGTCCGGCAAGCGAATCAACCCAACCGCCGCTACTAATACGAAAAAGGCACCAACCAGCAGTATGATGCCACTGATGATTTCAAACATAGATCACTCTCCAATTTGAGTGTTTGCGTAGCGAACATACCGAGCAAACGCGAGTGTACCCAGGAATGCAATGAGGGCCAAGACAATAGCCGCATCCAGAAACACCGGCTGTTCTACTGAAATACTGTAGGTCGCAATAAAGCCGATTACCAAAAAAGCAACCAGGTCAAGTGCCACCACCCGGTCAGGCAAACTGGGCCCGACCATAATCCGGATCAGCGACAGTATCAGGGAAATACTTAAAGCAGCGAAAGTGATATTCACCGCAATTGTTAAAAAATCCATAGTTTTAGATTTTGCCCGAATATTCCATCTTCTACAAGTCTTTCTAACAGCAAGTTATCCGGGGGCGCACCGCCGGATAACAAACTCCGGAAACTTCCCCGGGCTGTTATATCAAAAGGCCTGAATATAAGAATCCGGGATATACCCGACAATACCAATCGGTAAAAGCGCTTCCAATCAATAAAATCAATTGCACTTTTTCAGATTTTATTGTTATTGTCTTTGATTGATATCAAACAAAAATCTTGAGTGATCACGTGAACTTTCCCTGGTATTTCAAGGCGGCATCCATGCTGCTGCTGATTACTTTGATCATCTTCGGCATGATTGTCGCCAAGCCCATTCTGGTTCCTTTGGCGTTTGCGGTTGTCGTAGCTATTCTCCTGACGCCGCTGTGCAATTTCATGGAGTCCTATAAGGTACCACGTTTTCTGTCTGCTTTTTTAAGCATCCTTGTTGCCATTGCCTTTGTATCCGGACTGATTTTCTTCTCGTATCATCAAATCGTTGGCTTTGCCGACGACATTTCGCTGATTGAGGATCG
>SLQI01000266.1 GCA_007131535.1 Balneolales bacterium
ACCTTTTGGCCGCAGGTATTAAAATAGACGGCAGATGATGGTTCGTTTTCCGGGTTTAGGTTTTCCAGAACATCTGCGATGCTTTCATTAGATACCGTTCCCATCGAAGACGCATTCTCCTGAACCACATTAAAGGAAATGGTTTGGGGGATGCGGTAGGGATCAGCGGTTTGGTTTTCCGATGTCTTCCGGTATATGGCACAGAGAACACCATCGGGAATTTTAGGAAGGTGATCGGGGGGATCAAGCAGAATTAACAGAGGAGAGGCGCCGGTATCCGCAATATGTTCTAACTGATTGTATTCCAATAACCAAACCGGAAGATACTCGGTTAAGGCCCGGCTGTACTGTTCCAACGCGCCTCGGATGCCTTGGCGGTGAGAGTCGTTTTGCAGTTCTTCACGGAGTCGGTTTGATTCTTCTTGCAACTCGTCAGAGTCAGCCGGCTGGTTTATTTTTTCGTGAAGCAGAATTCGTATATGGGATGGCGCACGGGAAGTCAGAGCCGATATATGCTTCTGAATCTTATCAAGGTATTGTTCAATGGTTTCGGAGGTCGCCTTGCGAAGTACCGGCCGTTCCTCTTTGATGGTTTCCAGGATCGAATACAGGATAACCTGTTTCAGGTAAGAAGGCAGTTTATTTCTGTGAATACCTTGTTGGTGAGCCCATTCCAGAAACGATTTGACGGTGCCGCTTTCCGGAAGACTATTTAAAAATTGCCAGCCCAGCCAGCTGTTCAGTTTTTCAAAATTATCCCTGTAACCGGCCAGATCGTCACGATATGCTTCCCAGTTTTTTTCCAACCCACGGTGGAATGGATTTTCTTTGCCGGCCTCCAAAAGTGCAGTTATGTGATCGATAAGTTCATCCAGTCGGTTTTTTGATTGCTCGATAGATGAAATTTCACGAAGATCAAATTGCCTTCGTTCGTTGATGAATTTCTTTACATTGTCGGAATCAAGCATGGGGTAGTCGGCTAAAGCGTCCTGGTAACGCTGCAGCCAACTGATTTGATCATCAAAATACTTCCGGCTGCTGTTGATCCCTTTCCAGTATTTCCCGAAATACCGCAGTCCCTCCGGTTTTAATTCTTCCAGACGGTTCTGAATTTTCTGGAGTTTCATAGCCTCATGCAGCGCATGCCAGAACATCCCGTCTTCCTGTACTTTATCGCTGATTCCATATTCCAGGAGCTTCTGGACATCTTTTTGATAAGACCAGCTGAGATAGCGACCCATTTTCCTGCTCTTTTTGTAAAGGCGGGGGACTTTATCCACCAAATTTTCCTGAAGGATTTCCGGATTGAAATACAGTTTAATGGCTTCAGTCTGGTTTTCCCCTTTTTCCAACAAATCGAAAATCTCATTAACGGTGTCCGGAACCGGTTTCCAGGTGATATCAAATTGATGGACATCAACACTCGGGCTATCATTAATCAGTCGTAAGGCTTCCAGATACTTTTCCGTTTCGGAAGGAGTATCCGGGAAAGGGAGCCCGATTCGATGGCAAATACGCCTTAAATAATAATGCAGGTTCTGGATGACCTGAATCACTTCTTCCCAAACCTCGGTTAGTTCTTTATGTTCTTCATCGGATAGCTTGACAGCCCCCACCCAGTTCCAGGGGTGTTTTTGTTCATCCCCAATGTATAACTTGACCGACAAGTACTGCTTAAGCAATTCCTGGAAACGTTCGAGTTGGTCCTCGGAAATTTGGGCCGGTTCTTCCAGCGGCAGCTTTATTAATTCATGTTTATGCTGACTTCGCAGCCGGGATGCAATATGTCTCGGGTAGAGGTTCAATTCTCCGAAAGGCTTGGATAATGCCTCTTCGGTTTCCTTCAAAAAGGTGATCGCATCTTTGGGCGGATCGGGCAGCGTGGATTCAGCATGTTCATCAATAGCTTGTATCGTTTCCAGCGCTGTAGATATCCGGGACCACCACTGCCGGCGATTTTGAATTCGGTAGGATGGAAGTGTGGCGCACTGTAAATTCAGGCAGTTCAGACTTTCCTCGGCCGATTCTAATGGTTCCGGGTCATCACTTACAATAAAAACCGGTCGGTGGTTTTGTATGCCATAAGCTATAAGATTGAGCAGACATTCCTGGGTGTGGCGTTTACTATCGGAAATAAATCCGGTACGGGTATTTCCGGCATCTAATTCAGTTATGAAAGAGGCGGTGAGTTTTCCGGGGGGCTTTACCGGGAAAAATTTATTGCTCTCAATTAGATCAAGGGGATTTGTGTTGGGCTCTTCAGCAGGGGGTGGCTTCTTGTTTTTTGCGCCCAGTCCAAAAGGCTGGGATGTCATTGGTTGAGTTACAAGCTCTGATGAAGCAACCTGAAATTGGAGTTCGGCGGTTAACTGAAAGTCGGTACGGGATTCAAACGCTTTCCGGATATCTTTAAGCCATTGAATTAAATCGAGCTCTTCCGGCAACTCAGGCAAAGCAGGAAATTGCTCTCTGGTCAATCCGGTTTTATCAATTTGCGGGTTTAAAAAAGGTTCGCCGCCGTCATAGGAAATGCCAAATTTCTGCTCTCCGGGGATCGGAAACAATTGAACCGGAACCCATAAGACAGATAGGTCGATCTCCTCATAAATATAAATTCTTCCAAATGCTAAGTGAACGGCATATCGCCCGGTTCGACTGAGTTCGTATTGACGGTCGATCCAATCGCAAAACAACTCGGAAGCCTTAACCAAATCCGGTCTGACTCCAAGACAGAGATCCTCATGGGAGCTATTCGCAGGAGTGGCGTTATTGTGATTCGATTTAGTTAACGGTTTAAATCCAAAGGATTTGCGATCAGGGTGCAGCTCACGGATAGGTAAAAGCCGGCCCTCTGATACCAGGTGCGAATAAATTACATCAGAACGCGCTTTGGCTGTTACATTCAGTTGTTGATCAAAAAAAAGTCTTCGGCTCATTGTTACCCCTTGCGCCAGTCCTAATCAGTCTTTCAACCTACATACATGGTAGAAGAAACCGGGATAAAAAACAAAGCGATAGTTGAAATATTTGTAAGCAGGGATTGTGTTTGCTTACAATCACTAATTACAATAGGTGCGGAAATCGTAACAGAAAAATATTACAAGCAATTGATACGATCTTGTGAATCTTTTTAATGGCGCTCCTCACCGAAGATTTCACGGTCGCGCCGGCGGTTGGTGATGCGGCTGATTACAATGCCTATCTGATACAGGATAATCAGGGGGATAGCGATCAGAAACTGGGATATCGGATCCGGAGGGGTTAGAAAGGCCGCCAGGAGAAAACAGACAATAATAGCGTACTTACGGTACTGGATCATGATATCCGGGGTAAGCAGCCCTGTTTTTGAAAGAAGATGACTGACCAGCGGCAGCTGAAATATGAAGCCGCATGCAAGAGTCCATAGGGTGATCGACGAAAAGTAGGCGTTGATGTCGAAATCATTGCGGACCATATCGGAGATGTAGAACGTGTTAAAAAACTGTAAGGCAAACGGTGTTAAAACAAGATATCCGAACGATACGCCCAGAATGAATAAAAATGTGATGTTGAAGACGGTAAACCGGGTTCCCTTTTTTTCATTCGGGTTGAGGGCCGGGGCTATAAATGCCCATAATTGATAGAAAAGGATGGGCGAGCCGATTATTACCCCGACAATGAGCAGTGTACCCCAATAGGTGAAAAACTGGCCCGGAAGTCGCCGGTTCTGCAACTCAAGATCAACGGCATTAATCCCCAGCCATTCATATACGATAAAAGTAGACTTGGCCGGACCGAGCAGCAATACCTCCATGATCCAGTCCGAAAAAATAAAGGCCAGGACTACGCCGAACAAAACTCCCACCAATCCTTTGATGATTCTCCAGCGAAACTCTTCAAGGTGATCGAGAAACGACATCTCATCTGTCAGGTCCTTAGGAGCCTCAGCCCGGGGTGGTTCACCGGTAATAATTTCTCGACGTGTTGTAGGGGCGTCTGCCATGGAAA
>SLQI01000485.1 GCA_007131535.1 Balneolales bacterium
GTCGGCCGTGTACAGAGCTCTGCTCGATGCTATTTTGCAAAAGGCGAGATCAAAAGCCTACAACCATGCGGCTCGATATCTTCGGAAATTGGATGAATTGGCGACATCAATTAAAGATTGGTGTGGGCTGCCGGATCATGCAGCCTATATGGATCAGTTAAAACAAGTGCACGGTCGTAAGTCTGCTTTTTGGTCTAAGTACAATGCGCAAGGTTGAGTGGAATCCTGATCCTGAACCACACCCGTATTCAAGAGAAGTACCATGTTTGTTCAAAATCCGGAATTTCACCCTGGTAGATAGGGTTCGGCTGAAATTAAGCAAGACACCTGCTAAAATAGATTGATCAGAAAGCTCACAGGGTTTGTACGTACTGTTTTACTCCTCATAATTCTAATATTGCCTTATACGTTTTCAAGAAGTACCTTGAAGAAGGTTTGCTAAAACCCTGGTTTTGCAAAGTCTTCTTGATCAATACTTTTATTATTAGCCTAAAATAAGTTGAACTCATGAAACGGATTAAAATCGAAGTTGAAGATAGCAAGTATGAAGCTCTTATGTCCTTTCTTGAAACGATTGATTACATCTCGGTTTCTGAAATCGAATCTATACCACAGTGGCAAAAGGATGAGGTAAGTCGACGCGAGCAACTAATCGATAGTGGTAATATGAGCATCCGTAAATGGGAAGAAGCCCAAAAAGATATTTTTAAGAATTGACGCACTACACCCTTTCTATTGCTCAAGCAGCTGAAGATGACTTGAGAACGGCATTTAACTGGTATGAGGAAAAACAGGAAGCACTGGGCAGGCGTTTCGCAGATCACGTTAATGATGCTTTTAATAAAATTGTAGAAAACCCCAATCAGTTTCAGGTCCGGTATCGGAATATCCGCATCTGTTTTCTTGAAGCTTTCCCTTTTGGTATACATTATCGGGTTCAGGCAGATGAAATTTTAGTCATTGCCGTATTTCACACATCGCAAAATCCGGAAAAATGGCAGAAGCGATCTGACCCATAGGTCAAAAATTGGCATTCAACGCAAACAGCAAAACTTCGCGTGTATCATTACGAATAATATTGTTTACTTTTTTGCCATGATATCGTAGACGAAATATCAAGATACCCCAAAAACTACTTCCCAACCCCGCCAACCATCTCCAAAACCTTATTCGACGTCTTCCAATTCCGAATCGTAATATGTTGATACACCGGCATAGAGGGCAGCTTGTTCAGCCTGCTTTTGGATAAATGTTCCGCAGAGCGCCGGTAATAGACTACGCCGGGACCGGCAAAAGCGTCATCAATGCCCTCTTTTACCGGGATGTCTTCCAGGGCTTCCAGGGCGGTGAGCGGTTTTTTCAGGTAGAGTACATCGTATTTGTAGCGGTCGTAGTCGCCGCCGAAACCATCGGGCGCATTTGTGATGACCTGCTTCAATTCCTCGGAGGAGATAAGCACAACGGTACCGTTGTAGCTGAAGTTTTGATACAGCCCGTTGCGGATTATGTCCTCCACGGTTTCCGGCTTATGATGATCGGAATCAAATACGATGTTGCCGCTTTGGATATAAGTGGCTACCGATCTGAATCCCATATCCTCAAAACAGGCTTTCAGGTCGGACATTTTAATGATGTTGTTTCCGCCGACATTAATCCCTCGTAGCAGCGCGATGTAGGTGTTATGTATTGCGTCCTTTTTAACCATCAAATGGCTTCTTTTTTTGCAAGGTCTACTAAAAAAGAATCAAATACCTCATCAGACAAATCAACCGAGGCAATATACTCAATTTTCATATTGGGTTGATCGTAAATTTCCATGACAGATTCTTTTTTTAACCGCGGATCTGTACGGATTAAAACGGATTGTATTTTGATCTGATCATGGGTGATTAAAAACGTCCTGTAAGGACGACCTGTTGGTAGCGCGGGATGGAGCGTAGCGCAATCCCGGGTAAATCGGGGACATCCCTACACCACATCCCGAGGCAAAACCGATGAACCTGCTATAAATGGCCGCCGAGGGATGCACGGGAAAGCGCCGGCCATCTACGACGCGAGGACGCGTGGGAATAATGGGCCGGGGCGAGGACGCCCTCGGCCGGCGTTTAGGTTTTTATGCAGATTAATTTCACCTTTTCAACAGTGCCACTGAAGGTGGGATTAGGATCTCGAGATGACTTAGAGGTGTGGGGTAAAAAAGCTACTAAATTGCACCTTTCTCAATTTCAATTCCATTGATTAACATTTGCTGAGGTGATCATCAGAAATCGAATCACCGGGGTGCTGGCGGGTTAATTCTGTTTACTTCATCCCGAAAAGTACCCTCGTAAAAGCATTTCGTTTTATAATCTCATATATGATCCAGCATCCGGCAAATGTAATGGCGGTCAGGTAAAGAAATTTCCAGGTGATACTCCACGGAAGGTCATAGATGTGCCAGGCCCCCATGACGATGATGGTCTGATGGATAATGTAGAACGGATATACCGCCTGAGTGCAATAAGTTAATGCTTGCCCGGGCCGGTTTAACCACACAGCCCCGTAGCCGAAAATGACCATGCACCACGAGCCGAGATTGACGATCCTGAGGATGGCAGAAAAGAGTTCTGTTCCGGGCGTCCATTCCGTAAATGCCCTCATCCAGGCCATGATTGAAAACGTGATAACTCCTGTAATCAGAGCGGTGAATTTTTTTCGGGAGATCGAATCCCAAAACTCATGCCCGGCTGATATGCACAGATAGCCGTAGAAAAACAGAATCAGGTAATACGTAAAAGCATACCAGTCGCCGATCAGGTTGTGCTGGACCGGAAAGTAAGGTCTTAGCAACAGCTCGGTTAAAATCAGGGGCAGCGCCAGCCACAATAACCCCAACCGGTGGCGCAGGAGCTTTGTGAATATGTGCATCAGCTTGTTGCCGGGTTGATTCCGAATCCACAGAAAAACCGGCGCGAGAATTACCGAGAAAACAAACAGGTAGGGCAAAAACCAGAGGTGATGCCAGTTGAAGTTTCCTTCGGGATAGACTCCTTGAAAGTAGTGCGGGTAAAAGTCTGTGAAGGATGAAAATTCGGCTCCCTGTACCATTCGCTCTACATAAACTTGTGGCGCCACAATCACCACCATTCCGAAAATAAGCGGGATGATCAGGCGCCGGGTCCGCTCTGACAGGTACTCACCGCCGCTTCGTCTGGAGAGGGCGAACCGGGTTCCCATGCCCGATATGATAAACAGCACCGGCAGTCTCCACTGGTTTACAAACCACATCGGCCAGGTAAGTGTATCTGAAAACTCGTTGTTTGCGATGTGCCAGCTCCAGGGGACAAAAAACATCCCGATGTGATAGAGAATCAGAATTCCGAAAACCAGTACTCTGATCCAGTCGAGGTCGTGTCTGCGTTGTGTTTCCATTCGTTCGGATTATTAAAAGCTTAAACCGAACGTAATTATTCCACAGATTCCAAATCGGAGATTGGGACGAACAGGCAGACTTTTGTGATGAATAACAAGGCCGGCCGTTCAGCTCATCATCGTGTCAAAAGCTGTAATGTAGCTGCGCGATACCGGGACGACCTCGTTGCAGTTTTTGATGCCAAGCCGGTAGCCCTGCGCATTTCCGCTCACGGATTCCACCTTATAAAGGTTGACCAGGTATGAGCGATGCACCCGGATGATGTTAGGGATATCTTCCAGCCTCTTTTCAACATTGTGCAGTGTGTTGCGCTTGATTTGCCGTTTAATCTCCCCGTTATCACCGAGCATATAAAACTCGATGTAATTTCCGTCCACTTTGGCGTACAGGAATTCCGGAACCCTGAACCGGATGCGGTCTTGCGGGCTTTCCGCCGGTATGGTAACCACTGAATCCTCCTGCTTCTCTTCCCGGAAATCGCGGACCAGGCTGTCCCAGGTTGAGGCTTTATCCACCGTACTGGAAACGATATGCAGGTATTTACCCGTCAC
>SLQI01000492.1 GCA_007131535.1 Balneolales bacterium
AAAAGCGGCTGTTGGATACGATTAAAAACCTCGATGGTCATGTAGGTCTTGATCAACCGGACCAAAGCGAGCACTTCTTCAAAGCGATAATTATTGTACCAATATTTTTCCCACAATGGGTTACGCTCCTGCCTCCGCTTTTCAAGCTGAAATTTGCGAAACAGAATATGAGCCAACCGGTTTATATATTTACCTTCCAACATGTGAAGCCGCTCGTTGGCAAAACCGATCAACGGACTGTATAAAAGTATAGCATCTACTAACTTCGGATAAAATGCAGCCAGATACAGCGCCAGAGAACTGCCGGTTGATGTACCGAGCAGAATTACACGTTCGCCGATTTTCATCCCGACCGATAACGCGTATCGGGCTGATTGCAGCCAGTCCGACTCATCCGGAGGATGTGGGCCGCGGCTGACTAAACCATGGCCACTGAGACGCGGGAGAAACAAGTTGTTACCGGTTTGCCGCGCAAGCGTGCGATGCAGCGGTTCCCCCTCCCCCTGGCTGGCTGTGAACCCGTGGAGATATACTAAAGCATAAGGAGTTTTGCGGGGGGCATCCGGATCTGCCCACACAATCCGGGCTTCGTTGTCCGGCTTGATGGGGCCATCCAGCTGTTCTTGTGCAGCAATATGCCGTTCCAGTTTTTGGAAATCTTTCGGTAGTATCGGAAGCTCAGGGCTATGGTTGGTTAGATTCATGGCAAATGTTCCATAGCCAGATTAACCGCATCCGCCAGGTTTCGATGTATCCAGTTATCATCATGATGATCAACATGAGATGTGCCGCGAAAAAAAAGTGAATCCTGTTGTGCCAGAACGACATCGATCAACAGGTTCACCGAGTCCTCCTCAACAAGTTCATCAGCCTGTTTTGACGCAGGGTAGGGCCACTCTTCAATCATAGAAAAACTGTATTGATCATCCAGTATTAAGTAGTAGACCAAATAGTCGGATTCCTCCGGATCCTCGGCTTCTTCAAGCCCCCGGTTTTCGAGGTAATAGGAAAGATGGTTCCGGAGCATCTCCTGAAGCGCTCTGGATTCAATTCGGGCTTCCCCTAAATCCCCGGAAGTCACAAAATGACTAAAATAGTACGTCGGAGGTTCATTCTCGTTCCCGCTCCCCGAAATCCAGGCTGAGCAGCCGGCTATTCCTGTTACCAAACAAAGGGTAAACATCCCGGCTTGTAAATATTGAGTAATCCTGAGCAAAATTTGTTTAAGGTGTTTTTATTCCTCCCGCTCGTAATTATCCACCCAGGGATCAACGTCATAGATATCTTTTAAGTTTTCCATCGTTTGCTGAGCAGAGCTCAAAGTCGGGAAGCGCCCGAGCCGCAAACGGTACATCGGAGTATCATTTCGGGCGGTTTCAGTCAAATATGCATCTTCATATCCCTTCTCTTTCCATTCCTCGAGTCTGAGTTCAGCGTATTCAAGGTTTTCCCAGGAAAACAGCTGAATGGTATACCGGCCGTCTTCCTGGTGGGTAATATCAACGGGGCCGGCAACCACCCTTTGCTCTGTTTCCGGAGTACGTGCCGGCTCATCCGGTTCACGCTCAAACGGATCTTCTTCCCTTTCTTCTTCCGGCTGCGGCTCTTCTTCAACGGCTTCTTCTTCAGGCTCTGTTTCTTCAGCTATGGCCTGATCTTCTGTTTCCGGTTCTTCAAACTCATCGTTGTCATTACCACAAGATGCCAGAACCAAACTCCCCGAAACGATTAGTATTACTATCCAGCTCAGTTTCATTGTAAAGTCTTCCCGTAGTGTTTGTTAGTTGTTTGGTATATGGTAAATATAATTCAATTTAACATGAACTCAAGAATTGATGTTCCATGGGGATTTCAGGCATACAGAAGTTTCCATAGCCCCAATGAGCGAATTTCGAACATACACCTGGTTGAGTTTTCCGGCTTAACCCCCCCCTCCTATATCAAGAACAGGACATAGCCCAGGTAGCACGCGGTTAGCAGCAGCCCCTCAGTCCGGCTCAGGCGCCCTCCGGTTAGCATGAGGGGCAACAGCAACAATGCAGCTAAAAGCATAAGCCAGAGATTGATAAATCCAATTTCCGGTGCCGGCCCCGGAAACAGTAGGAAGCTTAATCCGGGGATGATCATAGTGTTGAATATGTTTGATCCCACGACCGTCCCGATCAAAAGGGTGGCCTGTTTGCGCAAGGATGCGGCAATACCCGCGGCAAGTTCCGGCAGACTGGTGCCGAAAGCAACCAGCAGCAGTCCGGTTATGCCCTCATCCCAACTGAGTTCAGCTGCCACCGAACGAGCGCCTTGCAGAAGAAGGTCAGATCCCAAAAGCAGAAATACCAATCCTGCCAGAGTAATGGGAATGCTTTTTTGCAAGCTCATAGACAGCCACTCTTCCTGAACAGCAGATTCAGGCTCTTGTTTTTGTTTGAGCAGATACAGGCTGAGCCAGAAATACAGGAAGGTAATAACGATCAGTATACCGCTTTCCCAGCGGTTCAAGGCGAAATCGGTAAACAAAACCATGAGGATCGCACTGGATACCAGAAGAGCCGGCAGGTCCAGGCGAAACAGACTTTTACTTACCGGAAGGGGGCGGACCAGTGCTGCGACACCCAGGATCAACAGAAGATTGCAAATATTGGAACCGATGACATTTCCCATGGCAATGGAACCGGAACCGGTATATGCCGCCTGGACACTCACAACCAGTTCCGGGCTGCTGGTGCCGATGGCAATAATCGTAAGGCCGATAACCATAGGAGACAACCCGGTACGTCGCGCAAGGTTAGAGCCTCCTTTGACGAGCCATTCGGCGCCCCAGGTCAACAGAAGTAATCCGGCAAGCAATATCAGGATGTCGATAATCATTCTTTAAAAAGTGGGTCTGTTGGAATAATATTATTTTGCCCCTATCATTTTGTGATAAAAGATCAGAAAATTGTTCCGGGTAAACACTTGCAGAAACTTGAAATTACAATCATTGTTCACATGAAAAGAGTTCTTGTTGGAAAACTTATTTTTGGGTTGCTGATTACAGCGGGCCGGGTATCTGAGGTTCAAAGTCAGTCGGGGGACCAGGAATATATTGAGATTCTGTCTGAGTTTGCCGTAGAAATCGGATCAGAAGAAGATATGTATCAACTCGGGGAAACCATAGAGAATGAACGGCGATTGGTTTTGATGGGAGAGGCCTCACATGGCACCTCCGAATTTTATACTTACCGGGCTGCGCTTTCCAGGTATCTGATTGAAGAGCAGGGTTTTCGGTTCATAGCTGTGGAAGGGGACTGGCCGGCTGCCAAAAGGGTGAATCAATACGTCAAACATCGCGAAGGTGCGCCCGGGACTGCCGAAGAAGCCCTGGAATATTTCGACCGCTGGCCCTTGTGGATGTGGCGCAACGAAGAAGTAATAGAGCTGATTGAGTGGATGCGGGATTTCAACGAAAACCGCCCGGATGATGACCGAGCCGGTTTTTACGGCATCGATATGTACGATAAGCAGCGAGCCATGCAAACGGTAATCTCCCGGATTGGCGGCATTGATCCGGATGCTGGTTCAGATATAGAGCAGGCTTATGAATGCTTGCAGGCTCATCAGAGTGCACAAGCCTATATCCAATCGATACAGCGTACCCGACGTAGCTGTGAACAGGAAATGATAAGTGTTGTAAATATGCTTGATGAAAATCGCGACCAATGGGAAGCGGAAGATTCCGTTGGATTCTTTGATGCTTATCAGAGTGCATGGGCGGCTAAAAGGGCCGAACAGCATTATCGGGGCAACCTGCAGGGCGGGCCGGTTTCATGGAACTACCGAGCCACTCATTTTTATGAAACCGCCGAACGCTTGCTTGACTGGTATGGCGAGCAAAGTCGGGGTATAGTCTGGGCGCATAATACCCACATCGGCGATGCCCGTGCCACGGATATGCAGCGTCAGGGTA
>SLQI01000016.1 GCA_007131535.1 Balneolales bacterium
CTGGCTAAAATTCGCAATCCGAATACCAATCTGGCATAAGCCTGAAAGAGAAATCTATTTTCTGAAATGAGTCAAAACGCTGAAGTAGCAGTTCAAAAACCGCTGGTAAAAGGAAATCACGATTTTGGAAGCATTACCAAACTGGTAAGTGATATTCCCCAGCAAAAGACACCTACCTGGTGGTATATAGCCTTTGGTATTGCCAACTTATTGATGGGACTACTGTTGGCAATGATAATTTATTTGATTTATGAAGGTATGGGTGTCTGGGGACTTCAACAGCCGGTTAGTTGGGGCTGGGCCATCATTAACTTCGTGTGGTGGGTCGGTATCGGACACGCCGGTACGTTGATTTCGGCCATTTTGTTTCTATTCCGACAGGGATGGCGTACGGCCATTAACCGGTTTGCTGAAGCTATGACGATCTTTGCGGTGATGTGTGCCGGTATATTTCCGGCGATTCACGTCGGAAGGATCTGGGTAATCTACTATATCTTTCCGCTTCCGAATTCAATGGCACTTTGGCCAAATTTTAGCAGTCCATTGTTGTGGGACGTATTTGCTGTAGGAACTTATTTTACTGTATCCACACTGTTCTGGTATGTTGGCTTGGTGCCTGACCTTGCAACAATGCGGGATAAGGTAAAAGGTAAAGTATCCAAGCTGCTTTATGGTGCTTTCGCAATAGGATGGAGAGGTGGAAACCGGCAGTGGCAAAATTATGAGAAAGCCTATATGCTTTTAGCCGGTCTGGCAACACCTCTGGTACTCTCGGTTCACTCTGTAGTATCCTTTGACTTTGCCGTATCTATTATCCCCGGATGGCACACTACCATTTTCCCACCGTATTTCGTTGCCGGTGCTATTTTCTCCGGTTTTGCAATGGTGATGACCTTGATGTTGATCTGCCGCAAGATTTACGGTCTTGAGGATATCATGAATATTGATATCGTTGAAAAGATGAACATCATTATCCTTGTCACGGGGTGGATGGTCGGCTTTGCCTATATAATGGAGTTTTTCATAGCCTGGTATAGTGGGGTCGAATACGAGAAATTTGCTTTTGTGAACAGGGCCTTCGGTCCGTACGCCTGGGCGTATTGGATCATGATGGCCTGTAATGTGATTGCACCAAACTTCTTCTGGTTCAGAAAGATGAGAAGAAGTGTCGCTGTGTCCTTTATTCTGTCTATTGTTGTAAACATCGGAATGTGGTTCGAGCGATTTGTTATCACGGTAACATCGCTTGCACAAGACTTTCTGCCGTCTTCCTGGGGTTATTACAGCCCAACATGGGTAGACGTGCTTACTTATGTGGGTACATTCGGTCTGTTTTTTACTTTCTTTCTGCTGTTCCTGCGGTTCCTGCCGATGGTTGCGATGGCAGAGGTGAAGATGGTATTGCCTCAGGCTGACCCGCATTACTATGATAATGGAAAGTCCGAAGACCAGGAAACTAAATAAATAAAGCCTGATCACTGAATCATGAGCTCAGAAGAAAACAAAAAGTTGTACGGCCTGTTGGCTGAATTCAAAAATCCGGGTGAACTAATGGATGCCGCAAAAGCGGTAAACAAAGCCGGATATCATAAATTTGATGCATACAGTCCGTTTCCGATCCACGGTATGGATGAAGCAATGGGACTGAAAAAATCCAAACTCGGATGGATTGTCCTCGGGCACGGAATATTGGGTATGTTAGGTGGAATTGCTCTTCAGTTGTGGGTACATACTACTGCTTACCCGATGAATATAAGTGGAAAGCCGGAAGCTAACATTCCGGCCTTTATACCGGTTACTTTTGAGCTGACAATCCTGCTCGCGGCATTCGGTACTTTCTTCGGGATGTTCGCTCTGAATAAACTTCCGAAGTTTAATCACCCTTTATTTAATTCACAGACATTTGAAAAAGTAACGGATGATGGTTTCTTCATCGGTATCGAAGCCGAGGATGACCTGTTTTCTGTGGAAAAAACAGAAAAGTTACTTAAAGATATAGGCGCTTCTCATGTCGAGAAGGTCTATGATTCCGAATAAACAGATTTTTCAATACTTCATTTTGCAAATCGACGAATTATCGTGAAAGCATTTCAAAAAATAGCACTTTTCCTTGCATTGCTGATTGCACTTTCAGCATGCCGTGGACAACCTTTTGAAGATCCACCGCGATTTGTGCAGCCAAACATGCATTATCAGGAAAAATTCAGATATCAACAGGAAAACCCGTTTTTTGAGGATAGCCGAGCAGACAGACTTCCGGTTGAGGGGACGGTTTCCCGTGGTAACCTCCAAACAGATCACGCTTACTATGAAGGTGTTGATTCAGATGGAGACTACGTAACCTCGATACCGGCTGATTTAGACCGCTCTTTTCTGATGCGTGGTAAAGAGAGATACGATATCTACTGTACAGCTTGTCATGGAGGAACCGGTGACGGTGATGGAATTGTCTCGGAATACGGTTTGGTAGCACCAACCTTTCATGATGATGAAGCACTTGAATGGGAAGATGGCCGAATCTACAGTGCTATTTACAACGGCTATGAAACTATGCAGTCATATCGTCATAAAATTCCTGTTGAAGATCGCTGGGCTATTGTTGCTTATGTGCGAGCCCTGCAAATCAGTCAGGCCGCAGATGAAGATGCAATTCAACGATTAGGATTGGATTTAAATGAAATTGAAGTAGCGGATGCTTCCGAAGGTGAATAAGAACCTTACGGACTCAACCGCAATAATCAAGAATATTGTACACTAATGGCACAACATACTTTAACTGACAATCTTCAATTTCCCGAAAGTGATTCTCTCGCCAAAGCTTTCTTTGGTGTTGCCGTGGTGGGAATTGTGGCAAGTTTAATCGGTTTTTTTGTCAATACCGAACAGTTTTACTTCTCTTATTTAACAAACTTTTCCTTTGTCGCCACAATCAGCTTAGCGGCGTTGTTTTTTGTGATGCTGCAACACATTACCAGTTCTTCATGGAGTGTAGTTCTTCGAAGGATTCCGGAAACATTTGCATACCTTCTATTCATGTTGGCCATTCTGTTTATTCCGATCTTCTTCGGAATGCAGCATCTTTACGAATGGTCAAGGCCGGAAGTACTCGCTGCAGATGATCTTGCTCAATATAAGGAGCCTTATCTAAACACAACCTTTTTTATCATCCGTAACATCTTCTACTTTGTAATCTGGTCTTTTCTTGGATGGAAACTGTATCAGAACTCCGTAAAGATGGATAAGCAAGGAGCGGATGCGAGCACCTACAAATCGCAGAAGATCATCAGCGGACCCGGTATCTTACTTTTCGGTTTTACTGTGGCATTTGCATCTTTTGATTGGTTGATGTCTCTTGAGTTCCACTGGTTTTCAACCATGTTCGGCGTATACTTATTTGCGATGAGTTTTCAGGTATTCCTGGCTATTGCAATACTGATATGCCTGTACCTCAGAAAACAAGGTCTGCTTCGTAACACTATTCGAATGCCACACTTTGAGGATCTTGGTAAACTGCTATTTGGCTTTACTGTCTTCTATGCTTATATCGCTTTCAGTCAGTTCATGCTCTATTATTATGCAAACATTCCTGAGCATACTATGTGGTACTATAACAGGCTTCAGGGAAGCTGGGAAACTATTACCTGGATGCTTTTGTTTGGCCGATTTGTAGTACCTTTTATCCTCTTATTAGGCTTATGGGCAAAATCAAACCTCAAATTACTTGCCGGACTCTCTGTGTTGATTGTGGTTATGCACTTCATCGAAGTTTTCTGGATTGTTACTCCAGTTCTGCACGAAGCCGGCATCACTGTTCATTGGCTTGATATTACCCTGCTATTGGCCTTTGCCGGTTTATTTTTTGGACTGTTTTTTCAAAAGTTCAAAAGCAACAGCATGGTACCAAAGAACGACCCGTTACTGGCAGAATCTCTGAATAAACATTAAAAAATCACGTTAGGAAGCAATGACTAACCAACCTGGTAAAGAGAATCCCGGAGACAGCCAAGGCGGTGAAGACTACGATCCGAAAGAATTTAATCTTCCCGAGTCTGATGTGTCTTACGGGGTTATGCATGATACTCTTAACATCAAAAACCTCACTTTCTGGAGTGTCTTGGGTATAGTCATCTTTGGAATATTATTAGTAGGTGCTTTTTTTATGTACCATTCAAATAAGATGACCTTTACTGAAGAAGCTTCTGTACGTAGTGAACATCGGTATGTTCAGCAAAAGAAGCAGAGTTCCCAGGAGCGCCTGAATTCATTCGGGGTTGTAGATGAGGAGCAAGGTATTTACCACATTCCCATTGACAGTGCTATAACTCTATATCTTGATGAAAACTAACGAATCTATTCGTTGTAACACTTTTGTTCTTTTATTTCTCTTTTTGTTGTTGTCTATTTTTTCAGAATCGGCTCTGGCTCAAGGCCACGATGCTGAAAATATAGATGAAGATGAAGTTGGCATTGAAGAAATGCTTGGAGACCAGATATCTGAGGATACTTGGTTTTACAATGAAAAAGGGGAAGAGATTAAAATAGGTGATTATCTCAACAGGGATAAGCCTTTCATCTTAGCCCTTGTGTATTATGAATGTCCATTGCTATGTAATTTGATTTTGGAAGGAATGTACCGGGGTCTACAGGATTTAAGTTGGACACCCGGTGATGAATTTGAAATTTTGACGATTAGCATTGCGTCCGATGAATCACCCGAGCTTGCTAAATCACAAAAGGCCAGTTACATCGAAGATTATGGTCGGCCTGAGGCAGCAGACGGATGGCACTTTTGGACCGGTGAAGAAGATCAAATTGAGAAACTTACCAACGAAGTTGGTTTTGATTTCACCTGGGACGAGTCAACTCAGGAGTACATTCACGCTTCCAGTTTGATTTTTCTTTCAGAAGAAGGTGTCATTACCAGGTACCTTCATGGAATTGATTATCCGGAGCTGTCATTAAGAAATGCACTTTATGATGCAGCCGATGGAAATATTGGTTCACCAATGGATAGGGTTGTTCTTTATTGTTATGAATACGACCCGGATTCAGAGTCTTATGCACCCGTGGCTATCAATATAATGAAGATTGGTGGTGCTGCAACGCTTGTGTTGTTGGGGCTTTTCCTGGGAATCTTCTGGTATCGCGAGAAGAAGAAAGAAAAATTATCTGTACAAAATATTTAACATATAACAATTATGTTCGAGCGATTTGCTGAGTTCTTTTTACCTCCACAGCGGTCAACCGTTGCTGCGGAGGTGGATGGTCTTTTTCATTTTATTCACATTTCTGGGTTCATCCTGTTCATCGGGATTGTGGCGACAATTGTCTATTTTGCCATTAAATACCGAAGAAAATCTGAGGATGAGATAACCCCGGTAATTTCTCATAATACCAGACTCGAAATTGCCTGGTCTGTAATTCCCACTATAATGATCTTAATTGTTTTCAGCTGGGGTTTCCGGGGCTTTTTAAATGTGAATACAGCTCCTTCCGATGCGTTTGAGATTAACGTTACCGGTGTTTCATGGTTTTGGGAGTTCGAATATCCCGATGATGGCATTATGCTAACTGATGAATTAGTCGTGCCTGTAAATCAGCCAATTAAGTTGAATATGAGATCCGAAGACGTTATTCACTCGTTCTTTGTACCGGATTTCAGAATTAAAAAAGACGTATTGCCCGGTCGCAATACAACTACTTGGTTTGAAGCCACTGAAGTCGGTGAGTCTATCATGTTTTGTGCAGAATATTGCGGAACCGAGCATTCTGCTATGGATGCGACAATCAGAGTAGTTTCTGAAGAAGAGTATGAAGAGTTTCTTGAAGAAGAAGCTGTTGATATTGAAGACATGCCACTTGCTGAACTTGGAGAACTAACTTTTCAACAGCAGGGGTGCCAGAGTTGCCACAGTGTAGATGGCACAGACATGGTTGGCCCTTCTATGCAAGGTCTCTATCAGTCGGAAAGAGAACTTGACGATGGTAGTACAGTAACAGCTGATGAAGATTATTTACGTAGATCTATCGTAGATCCCCGTGCAGAAGTAACAGCCGGATATCCCAACAATATGCCTACTTTTTATGGTGACCGGTTAAGTGATAGAGAAATAGACGCATTAGTAACTTATATTAAAGAACTCCAGTAATATGGCGGACTCAGGTTCCAGAACACTTAGAATTCGGGAATTTCCGATTGAGGAAAATCCTCCAAAGAATTATTTAAATCACGAACGAGGGTTGATGTCTTGGTTATTTACGCTTGATCACAAGCGTATAGGCCTGATGTATCTGGCATCAATTGTAATTGCATTTTTCTTAGGCGGCATGCTTGCCGTTGGTTTGCGCACAGAATTATGGACGCCGGCAGGTACATTTATTGATGCCGATACTTATAACCACATATTTACGCTGCACGGCGTAATTATGGTTTTCCTTTTTATCATTCCTTCAATTCCCGCCGCACTCGGGAACATCTTTCTTCCCATTATGCTTGGGGCAAAAGATGTTGCTTTTCCCAGACTAAACCTTGCCAGTTTCTGGGTGTATTCGCTTGGTGCTGTGTTTGCTCTTTACTCTATAGCTCACGGCGGTGTTGATACCGGCTGGACGTTCTATACGCCTTACAGTACCGAAACCGGTTCTGCAGTTATTTCGATGACACTCGGTGCTTTCATTATGGGTTTTTCATCCATTATGACCGGTGTCAACTTTATTGCTACAATTCATAAGATGCGCTCGCCGGGAATGTCCTGGGGAAGAATGCCACTGTTTCTGTGGTCATTATATGCAACAAGCATTATTCAGGTTCTTGCGACTCCGGTACTTGGTATTACTCTTCTCTTACTCGTAATGGAGCGGGCATTGGGAATTGGAATTTTTGATCCTGCATTGGGAGGTGATCCGGTTCTGTACCAGCACTTTTTCTGGTTTTATTCCCACCCTGCGGTATACATTATGATTGTTCCGGCATTCGGGATCATTTCAGAGCTCATTACCACATTTAGCCGAAAAGTAATCTTTGGCTATTGGGCGATTGCTCTTTCCAGTCTGGCGATTGCATTCATCGGCTTTTTGGTATGGGGCCACCACATGTTCGTGTCAGGGCAGTCGGAGTTATCTTCAGTGGTGTTTTCATTTTTGACCTTCTTTGTTGGAATTCCTACCGGAATTAAGGTATTGAACTGGGTAACCACGCTATATCGTGGCTCCATTTCTCTAAAAACGCCGATGCTCTATGCGATGATTTTTCTGATTCTTTTCACGATCGGTGGTGTGACCGGAATCATGCTCGGAGCACTTTCAGTAAACGTGCATCTTCACGATACTTACTACGTAGTTGCGCACTTCCATTATGTGATGATGGGTGGAACGGTATTTGCCTTCCTGGGTGGCTTGCACTACTGGTGGCCCAAGATCTTTGGTAAAATGTATAATGAGTTCTGGGCTAAGGTTTCCGCTGTTATACTTTTTATAGCATTCAATGTCACATTCCTGCCACAGTTTGTTATGGGAAGTCAGGGTATGCCCCGCCGATACTTTAACTATATTGAAGAGTTTCAGGTGATGCATCAAATTTCTACAGTGGGTAGCTGGATGCTTGGTGTGGGTTTTATCATCATGGCAATTTACCTGGTCCATTCGCTCTATAAAGGTGAAAAAGCTCCTTCTAATCCCTGGGGGGGACGTACATTAGAATGGATGACTGCTTCTCCGCCCATTCACCACAATTTTGAGCATACTCCGGTAATCATTCACGGACCATACGATCACCATAAACCTATACGAGAGTTTCGACTTGGTATAGCCGGTTCAGACAATGGTCATGGTCATCACACAAACGGTGATGGTGCCCATACGGAAGAAGTCGAATCTGGTGATCAAACCGGCTCAAGATAATGACTGAACTGCCGGCGTCTATTTTGGATGGTTAAGACGACCGGCAGGTTCTAATAAAAAAACATTAACGCGTAAGTGAACTTTAAATATCATGGCGAATAATTCCGGCGCAGCCGAAAAAGAAGCCCATTTAGCTCATCACTTTGTGGATTCAGAGCAACAATTTGAGGCTTCGAAGTTGGGGATGTGGGTATTTCTTGTTACGGAGATTCTCTTCTTTGGAGGACTTTTCGTAGCCTATATTGTATATCGCTCCTGGCATCCGGATCTCTTCGAACAGGCAGCTATGACGCTTGATACTACACTTGGTGCTGTCAATACGGGAGTGTTGATTGTGAGTAGTTTAACCATTGTACTCGCTGTTCGGGCAGCTCAAATAAATGATCAACGCCAACAGCTGATTATGCTTGGCTCAACCATTGCCTTGGCGATTACATTTATGGTGGTTAAATATTTTGAATACGCCAGTAAATTCGAAGCAGGCATGTTGCCGGCCGGATTGTACACTTATGAAGGAATAGAGCATGAACTTGCTCCGGTATTCTACAGCATATATTACATGCTTACCGGTTTGCACGGTATCCACGTGATAATCGGGATCGGCCTTATCAGCTGGCTTATGGTTAATGCAGCTAAAGGTACATATCACAGCGGTTACTTTACACCGATTGAAATTGTAGCGCTCTATTGGCACCTCGTGGATATTATCTGGATTTTCCTGTTCCCGCTGCTATATCTGATAGAGTAGAGCCCGAATCATTACTGGTCACATAAGAATTATCTTCAGAACAAGACTTATATTATGAGTTTACATCACGTACTTCCTCTGAAAACCATGATCGGCACAGCCGTTGCATTGTTTGTCCTGACCATTTTAACGGTTGCTGTGTACTATATTGACTTCCCGGATCCTTTGAACACCATTGTAGCATTGGGAATTGCTACAGTTAAAGCTGCACTGGTTTGCATGTTTTTTATGGGCCTTTATTGGGATACCAAATTCAACACTCTTGTACTGTTAAGCTCGCTACTGTTTTTTCTTATCATGATTGGAATCATCCTACTGGATACTCTTTTCAGAGATGCGCCTTTTCAGATATATGGCTAATCATTAGTTTATCTACTTCACTATTTAAGAAAAAAGCTCATGTCGGACTAAACCGGCATGAGCTTTTTAATTAATGCTACATACAAGGTCTTAGATGATCATGCATAATGCCCCCCAAAAATTGAATCTCAGGTGGTTTTGCTAAGTATAAGCATTCAGAATGAAATAGATCATCACTCCTGTAACCGAGACATACAACCAGACAGGGAAGGTTATTTTGGAAATCTTGCGATGAGTTTGCAGTTTACCTGATAGAGAGAAATAAAATGAGCTGAGTACCAGTGGAACTACAGCAACGGATAGAATGATGTGGGTGATTAGAATGAAAAAGTATACTGGCCGGATCAATCCTTCTCCCGGAAATGGAGTGTGCCCGACAAAGTTGTGATAGATTACATAGCTCACCAGAAAAAATGTTGATGCAACAAAAGCAGCAATCATATAACGCATGTGTCTGGCGAATTCCATCTGCTTGATAGCAACAAAACCCAGAATCAAAAAGATGGTAGCTATGCCGTTTAAAGTTGCGTTTAAGCCAGGCAGCCATTCTACAAAATTATAGGTTTCTTCCGGAGGTTCTTGAAAATAGAGGAGCCAGAAGAGAAATATAATTGCAACCGCACTTAATCCGATGATAAAAATAACTGCTTTACGAGTATCAAGGTCTTTGAGTGCATCGATGGTGATTGTTTCACCGTTTTTTGAGTTCATGTTTTGTAAATAGGTTTATGGAAATAATTGAAGTGAAGGAAGCTATCCAATAATTATGCTTCCATTTTATGCTCGGTTGTGAAAACACGAGGAAATATACAGATAAAAAACCTTCATCCCCCTTTGAGGATGAAGGCATAAATCACAATGTGAATAAGGGATAGGAGGTTACTACAGAAATTCATCACCGGAACCAGGCGCAATTACTTTAACTTTGTCCCCGCAAAACTCTTTCACATGCTTTTCAAATTCAACCGGGGTGCCAGTCAATGGAGGAAAAGTACCATAATGCATGGGCACAGCACATTGAGGTTTGAGCATTTCAATACACATGGCCGCCTCCCGTGGACCCATGGTGTAAAAATCTCCAATAGGTGCAATCACGACATCAGGTGAATATAGACGGTGATAGAGACTGAAGTCCGCAGAAATATTGGTATCTCCCATGTGATAAATGGTTAAATCATCCTTGAAATCAAGAACCAAACCTGCGGGATCTCCGGCGTATTGACCACCGAAAGAAGCACTGTGGTTGGCACTGGTCATGTAGACAGTTACATCATCCACAGTTACGGATCCACCTTTATTCATCTCGAGAGCTTGATCTTCGGGCAGGCCGGTATTTTTGAGCAACCCTGAAAGCTCTACGATTCCCAAAACCTTACAACCGGTTGCTTTAGCTATCTCAATGGTATCACCTGTGTGATCTTCATGACCGTGCGTCAAAAAAATATAATCAACATGACCTATACCGTCGATGGAATTATAGGGAGCAGGTGTTTTGGGGTTCTGAGTGAGAAACGGATCAATTAAAATAATTTTTTCGGACGGACTTACGATTCGAAATGCGGAGTGTCCGAGCCATTGAGCTTTTATTTTTGTATTCATAGACCCACGAAATTTGATTAAGGTTTACAATGCTTGATTAAGTAGAATATCCTATGTTATACTATCTTGAACAAATAATTACCGGTAAACAATTTCAGCGCAGTGCAATCATTAATGATACATACAGAGCTTTGTAAAACTGAACTGGTGTGTTAAACCAACGGGATTTTGCCTTTCGCTTTCCCTGAAGGCAGTTTCACAAAGCTTTGCATAAGCAAAGATTAACGGAATACACGGAGCATGATATGACAGCAGAAAAGATAAAACTACACCCTGAAACTCCACATCAAAAACGCATTTTTGAACTTGCTGATACAATCAGAAATGGTGCAGTAACCCTATTTCCAACCGACAGTAAATACGCTCTGGGTTGTGAGTACACGAACAAGAAGGGTTTGGATCGTATACGGCAAATACGACAACTCGGAGATGATCATTTGTTTACATTGATTTGTGACTCCCTCTCCGGAATTTCGCGATTTGCACATCTTTCAGATGACAACTTTAAGCTTATAAAGCGACTGATTCCAGGGCCGTTTACCTTCGTTCTTCCGGCAACTAAAGAAGTTCCTAAATTGCTCCTTCATCCACGACGAAAAACGATTGGGTTCAGGGTGCCGGATTATCCGATTTGCATCAAACTCATTGAAGAGCTCGGCAAGCCAATGCTTGCTACCACAGCTCGTGCACCTGAAATGAACGACGAAGAGTTTTCAAGTATTGATCGCGATGAGTTATTCCGCAAACTTGAGAAACAAGTAGACTTAATTATCGATGATGAACAGGAGCTCCATAACAATGTCTCCACCATACTTGATCTTACCGGTGATGATCCCATGGTACTACGCAAAGGATTGGGAATGGATCGACTCGAAGATACGCTGTCCAAATTCAATGTTGAGGTACAGGAGTAACAATGAGCATTAAAAGAGTTGCCATTAATACCGGCGGTGGGGATGCTCCCGGATTAAATGCTGTGATTCGGGCGGCAACACTCGCAGGTATTCGGCGTGATTGGGAAATGTTCGGTATTCGTAACGGATACCGGTCCATAACAGAGGAAAAAGAAGCACCTTTGATGACGCTTGATCGTACTGCAGTACAGGGTATTACGATGCGTGGTGGTACGATTCTTGGCACAGCTAATCGTGGGAACCCCTTTGAAATGCCTTTTAAAAATGATAAAGGGGAGTGGGAGCTCCGTGACGAAAGCGATCATCTGGTTGAAGAGTTTAAAAAACAAAAACTGGATGCATTGATTGCCATTGGCGGTGATGGATCGATGCACATCGCATCAAAGTTGATCGAAAAGGGCATTCCGATTGTAGGAGTGCCTAAGACCATCGACAATGATCTTCCCGAAACGGATATCACGCTTGGGTTTGATACTGCTATGTCTACGGCAGCCGACTCAATCGATAAAATTACAACCACCGCTGAGGCCCATGAACGCATCATGGTGGTGGAAGTAATGGGTCGCTATGCCGGCTGGATTGCACTTCATTCCGGGCTTTCATCCACCGCTGATGTGATACTAATCCCGGAAATACCCTTTGAGTTTGATTCGATCGTAAAAAAAATTGAGGAGAGAAGACAAAGAGGTCGGTATTTTACGATGATCGTGGTTGCCGAAGGCGCAGTCGAAAAAAACGGCAAACGCCATGTACTTGGTAAGGCTGTAGGACAGGCTGAGCAGCTCGGTGGAGTAGGGGAATTCGTTGCTAAAAAACTATCGGAGTTGACCGGGCAGGAGTCTCGTCATACCGTATTGGGGCACCTGCAGCGTGGCGGCTCACCAAGCAGTACCGACAGGTTGTTGTCGATCCGACTTGGTGCCGAAGCCATCAGAGCGGTTAACGAAGAGGACTTCAACAAATTAATCGTAACCCACGGACCTGAACTGAAGCGAATTCCCATCAGTGATATCGCCGGCAAAACCAAAACGGTACCGCTTGACGGAGATATCATTCAGACAGCCCGCGATATCGGGATTTGTTTGGGTGATTAAATCTGGAGTAGCCGATTTAATATTAGCAACCACTGTATGCAATAGAACCATGTGTAGCGGCCTCGTTATGGCATTTAAAATTATCCGAGGCCGATCTACGCTTTTAATTATCTAAGACTTGCTCCAACTCGACATGAAAGTGCAGGGTATCGTCAGCAAATTCCTCATCCTGACCTTCATAGGCGAGTTCCGGTGGAATAATAAGCACTCGTTCACCGCCTTCGCGCATACCTTGCATACCTTGTCGAACTCCGAAAATAGCCGTAGCTAAGTTTAGTTCAGTAGGTGAAGTTTCATCATTTGCCCAAGTGCTGTCATGAATTTCCATTTCACCATTACTTAAGGATCGCATGGTATAGCGAATAAGAACCTGGTCCCGATCGCTTGCCTTGAACTCCCCGTCACCTTCTTCTATGATATAGATGACCAAGCCGTTGTCTTTTTCAATTCGTTCTGCATCACTGGTATCCGGAGCATCAGGTACGGTACTGAAGTCTGTTTGTTGATCCATTAAATCATTGTCGTCGCAGGAAAAAAGGGTTAAGGCGAGTATCAGTACCGGTGTGAATTTGAATAATCGAGACATATTGGGATTTAAATTCATGAAATGGTTTGTATAGGGTTTAAAAAGACAACTTTATAAACTCTTCTTTAATATGTGTATGAGAACAACGATAAAGCGGGTTCATTATTCATACGGATTTAATCCGAGCTTGTGAGAAAATTTCAATCAAATTCCGGATTCGTTCGCTATACACACGCTGCCCGTAACGTTGCAAGGCGTGGTCTCTTATTTTTTCCGGTTGATATGTGTGATATTCCTTTTGCATTGCTTGGATAGCCTCCTGAAGCTCATTAACTGCGCCGACATTTGTCAGAATGCCACATTCCGGCGTAACAAAATCCTGAGGCCCTCCGCTTTTTGTAGCCACAACCGGTCGGCCAAGACTCATCATCTCAAGAATGGCCATTCCAAACGTTTCGACATGACTGGTGGAAATTAAAGCGTGGTGCTGTTCCATCAACTCGATCATTTGCTTGCGGGATAAGCCGTTTCGAAATGTAACCCGGTCCCGAATCCGATCATCCTCCCGGAAGGATTCAAAGTCACCTGAGCCTGCGATAGTAAGTTGCCAATTGTTATTCGGTAAGCCGGAAAATACCTCATAGAGCAATTCAGGTCCTTTTTTAAACATATCAGGCCCCACAAACAGCCATTTGAAATTTTCGCTTTCCAGTGGGGGGGATGTTGTATGATGCTGAAATTCCGGCCCGATTACGTTTCCGATAACTCCTGTTTTTTGATGCATATCATCCGGAAGGTAACCGATCAACAAATCTTTGACGGAGTTGGAAACCCCCGCAATGAAAGATGCGTCCGTATAAACCTGAAGGATTTCCTCAAACTGTTCTTTGAGCATGCGCTCAAGGAAACTAAGATGCTCAATGGTGCCGTAAGGAATGCCATACTGCTGATAAATCTGTCTCGCCCATTTTCCCGAGGGTAAAACATTTTGGGCAACCACAAAATCCGGAGCTTTGCCAAATTCCCGCTCAATTCGTTGTAGGCCGTCTTTGATCGCATTTGATTCCGCTTTTTCAATCCAACTATCAAAGCGGTGTGTGAGAACCGGGTGAGATCCCTGCCACACAAAAACCGCATCGTCATATCGCGTTCGGGCTTCGGGCTTTAGCCTTTTGACGGTTTTCCATGACGGAACCCGGACATGCAAAACCGCAACATCTGCAATTAGCGAAAGCGCTTTGGCATGATCCTGAAAAAAAATCCCGTGATGCGGCTCATCTTGAGTGGGATAAAAGTTGGTTGTGAATACAATCAGCGGTTTGGACATGGCTATATTCAATTAGCGGCATAAGCCGGTTTTGATAAGCACAGAATATAGGTTTC
>SLQI01000117.1 GCA_007131535.1 Balneolales bacterium
CTCACGGGCAGGGAATGACCTCTTCATCACATACAATTCGGGATAACGCTGATGTATTTATAATTGCGGATCAAACCGCACCTGATTCTGCATTTCGGGAAGCTATCAAAACATGGAACTTTGATCTTTCTGCAAATCATATTTTTTGGTTTGATGTAGATGATTACCCGCAATCGCTGCTTCGATTATCCGGGCAACTCGTAAACGCGCGATTTTCACGGGTGATCATCGCCGGGTTCTTGCAAAAAAAATCTGTTTTAAGGCAGATTTGCCGCACGATTTGGGAGAAGTCTTCACCGGAACATATCAGTCTTTTGAAGATAGATGAAGAAACTCCGGAAAATTCGAAACTGAGCTTTTTACAGCTCAGTGACCTTGTGGGTAGAAGTCCGGTTAGACCGGATATTACCGGCATATCTGAGGCGATCACCGGAAAGCGGGTTCTGGTAACCGGAGCCGGAGGTTCATTCGGAAAGGTTATGGTGAAGAAGTTGCTGGACTACCATCCTTCCCGCATCATTGCTCTGGATATTGACGAAACCGAATTATTTCTGCTCGAGCAGGAATGGCATCCCGGGTCAAACCAAGTCGATACCTTTGTGGGGGATATTACCGACAAAACCCGAATGGAGCAGCTTTTCAAATCAGGAGAAATTGATCTGGTAATTCATACCGCTGCCTATAAACATGTTCCGGTAATGGAAAGGCATCCGCTTGAAGCCGCAAGAGTCAATGTGCTTGGTACGGCCCTTCTGGCGGATTTGGCCGACCGCTACGGAGTGGAATCGATGCTGACCCTTTCTACCGATAAAGCCGTGCAGCCTGTGAATGTCATGGGGTATACAAAAAAAATAACCGAGCTGGTAAGCAACTGGTATAACAGCTTAAGCGAATGCAGGTTTTCGGTTTTACGGATCGGGAACCTGCTGGGATCACGCGGCTCTGTGGTGCCGTTGTTCACTGAGCAAATCCGGAATAAGAAGCCGGTTACCATAACGGATGCTAAAACTGAACGCTTTTTTATCCCGATACCCGATTCCGTTAATGCCACACTGCATGCTGCAGCCATCAGCGATGGCGGAGAGGTTTTTCTTGTGGATATGGGTGAGCCCGTTCGGATTACCGAGTTAGCCGAATTGATGATCCGCTATAACGGGTATAAACCGGGTTTGGATATACCGATGGTATACTCCGGACTCAGAGAGGGCGAAAAACTCAGCGAGCAGCTTGCGGAAGAGGAGGAGATAAAAGAGGGCACCCCGTTTGATTTTCTGCATATCATTACGAGTCCCGATACAGTTAAGAATATTGATCAACAGCCGCTGCTGCAGCGTATGTCCGAACTTATCAGGCAGCAGGATGAGAGTGGAATTAGAGAACTGCTACTCAGTGTAACGAGAACTCCGGACATTACCCCTGCAGCTGATCGTTAAATTATTGAGACCTTCAGCAGTTTTAAATCAATCCCAAAAACTATTTAAAGATGGAAATAGAAATTATTGACGGCAGCAATATTCCCCGCATGGGTTTCGGTACCTTTCAGATCACCGGAAAAGAATGTATTCGCTCGGTTGAAGATGCGATTGCCATCGGCTACCGCCATATTGATACGGCAAGGGCCTATGGCAACGAGACTGAAGTGGGAAAGGCCATTAAAAACAGCGGGGTCAGCAGAGAGGAGTTGTTTTTGACTACCAAGATCTGGCGGGATGAGCTGCATCCGGAGCGTATTCCCCGGGCAATTTCATCGAGTTTGAAAAATCTGCAGACCGACTATGTTGATCTGTGCCTGATTCACTGGCCCGTTGATGATGTTCCGGTCGCGGATACTTTGGGTGCCATGGAAAAAGAAAAGCAAAAAGGTAATATCCGTCATCTGGGAGTCAGTAATTTTACTACCCGCCACTTGCAACAGGTTGAGCAGTCGGGGGTCCGCACCATTACGAATCAGGTGGAGTATCATGCTATGTTGGATCAGTCCAAAGTAATGAATAAACTCAGAGAGATGGACATGAGCTTATCAGCTTATAGTCCGCTTGCACGGGGAAGGTTAATTGATCATCCCGTACTGCAGCGTATAGGTGAAAAATATGGCAAACTGCCTTCGCAAGTGGCGCTGCGGTGGCTGCTCGATCAACAGAGCATATGGGTGCTGCCCAAAACCAAAAGTCATGAGCGCAGGGTTACCAATTTTGAGGTATTTGATTTTCACCTTGATGAAGAGGATCACGAAAAAATCCGTACTATGGATAAAAATGTAAGGGTTATCAGCCCGGAGTTTGCCCCCGAGTGGGATTGAAATTAGGTAGTTGATCTATGAAGGCACAGAATTCTGCATTCCGCGCAACCCGAAAATGTACCATGTATGGGGTTTCAATTTAATCAACAGAGCAACTTATTCTTTCGAACATTCTTGAATTTTTTTTGAAAACAGGCGAACCAAAACACAGATTATTCGTCCAAACTTTGATAATTCTTAGTACGAACTTTTTATATTTTGTGCTAACGCCCTTCGGGCTTTTCTGAATCAAACCCGGGCTGGTCTGTTTTTCAATCAATCCCAACAAAACATTGTGTCCATGAGATATCAATACCCATTATTTTTGTTAATTTCTGCTTTATTTATTCAATCGTGCGGTTTACTTGGTATGGGGGCGGATGACCCTCAGCCAGAAATGCCGGAAGAGGATCCTCGTTCGGATTACGAGGAAATTGTCGAAGAAGCCGAATCAGAAGAAGGTCTGTTTACGGTACATCTCAAAGATGGTGACTATTACTTCGAAATTCCTGAATACGAACTTGGCCGGGAGTTTTTGATGGTCAGCAGAGTAGCCAGAGCGCAGGATGGTACCGGATTCGGCGGACAGCGTTATAACAATCAGGTTTTGCGCTGGGAGAAAAACAGTGATAAAATTTTACTCCGTTCGGTGCAGTATTACAGCGTTGCCGATTCTACCGAAACTATTTACGAAGCTGTTCAGAACAGAACGTTTGAACCTATTATTGCATCATTTGATATTGAGGCGACGAGCGACGATGATGACAGCTTTATCATTGAAGTGAACAGGCTTTTTACTACTGATGTTCCGGAATTTTCTCCGCGCCAGCGTTTTAACGGCCGACGTGTTGATCCTGAACGCAGTTATATCGATTCCATCCGCAGCTTCCCGGATAACATTGAAGTGCAAAATGTTTTGACCATTGAAGCCGATCAGGTGCCGCTCAGCTTTAGTCTTCGCACCATTTCATTGAAGATGAACCATTCGATGGTACGCCTGCCGGAAGAGCCGATGATGCCCAGGGTGCATGATGAACGGGTCGGTTACTTCTCTGTGCAACAGGTGGATTATGGCCGCCATGAACACCGCGCGCCCGAACGCCGGTACATTACACGCTGGCGACTGGAGAAAGAAGATCCTGAGGCCGAGCTTTCCGAACCCAAAGAGCCGATTACTTTCTATATCGACCGGGCTACACCGGAATGGTTGGTAGAATATGCGAAGCAAGGGGTTGAAGACTGGCAACCGGCTTTTGAGCAGGCCGGTTTTGAAAATGCCATTGTCGCAAAAATGGCGCCGAGCCCGGAAGAAGACCCGGATTTCAGCCCGGATGATGCCCGGTTTCCAATGGTCCGCTGGATCGCTTCTGAAATTCCTAATGCGATGGGACCTCACGTGCACGATCCGCGTTCAGGTGAGATTATTACCTCACAGATTTTTATGTATCACAACGTGATGAGCCTGTTGCGCAACTGGTATTTTGTACAAGGCGCCGCTGTGGATGAGCGCGCTCAGAACCTGCCATTCCCGGATGAGCTGATGGGCCGGCTGGTTCGCTACGTCGTTGCACATGAAGTGGGGCACACGCTGGGGCATCCTCATAACATGAAAGCAAGTGCTTCGGTGCCAACCGACAGCC
>SLQI01000201.1 GCA_007131535.1 Balneolales bacterium
TAAAAGACGTACTATTCGCTGATTCATTTTGTCTTGTTTACGGTGGAATAATAAATCATTCAAAGCTATGGAATTAGTTTATCAGTTAAATAATTTAAATAGGCACCAATGGTCGAACTTTTTTATTTTTAAAAAGCTTTGCAAATCGACTGTAAAGATTATTTTTCGGGAAAGTCTGATTACAGGGATAGCGCCACACAAACAATAAGGTATTATTATGGCAACGGTATTCACCAAAATTATTAACGGGGAGATTCCTTCTTATAAAATTGCTGAAGACGAGTACTACTTTTCATTTCTGGATATCAACCCGATCAGCGAAGGACACACCCTGGTAATTCCCAAAAAGGAAGTGGACTATGTGTTTGATCTGGATGATCAAACCCTGTCCGGGCTGATGCAATTCGCCAAACCCATTGCCCATGCCATAGACCGCGCTTTAGGGTGCATGCGAACCGGAATTATTGTTGAAGGCCTTGAAGTCCCTCATGCGCATATCCATCTTGTTCCGATATATCGAACCGGCCAAAAAGTTGCCCTGGGAAATAATATCAATGTTTCTGAAAAACGGATGGAAGAGTTGGCGGAAAAAATTCGCGATGAGGTTAAACTATGAATATCCTGATTATCAACGGACCTAATCTGAACATGCTGGGATACCGGGATCCGGATCAGTATGGGTCTGCCACTTACAAAGAGATATGCCGGGGTCTTGAGGTTAATTTCCCGGACTATAAGTTTGAGTTTTTTCAATCCAACAGCGAAGGTGAACTGGTAACCCGAATTCAAGAAGCGGTGGACCAGGTCTGGGACGGCATGATTTGTAACTTTGGAGGTTATACACACACCTCGGTGGCTATCCGGGATGCCCTGGAACTCCTAAAGGTGCCGAAGATTGAAGTGCATCTTTCCAACATCCACAGCAGGGAATCATTCCGGCATACTACGCTCACGGGTGCAGTTTGTGATGGGATAATCGCCGGGATGGGTGCGGTGAGTTACAAACTTGCTGTATTAGCACTTATAGAAAGTGCGTTGTAATAATCAGTAAATTATGATTACGTTTCAGTAGGTGGTAATTACTCGTTTACGGTTAGTTGTGTAGTGCATGAAATGCGGGTATGTTGCTCTTTGGTATTATTTCAACAGCCCGTGCAAGAAACATTATTTAAATACAAGAGGCTGACATTGCGTGATACAAAAACACAAAAAAACCCATTAAGAACCGACATTCAACCCACAGCGCGTAGAGTTGGTATTTTTGTGGACGCCCTGAGCGTTACGCTGAATGGCGGGTTCGGTCTGCGATATGATATCCTTCGGCGGTTCGGCTGTCGTGATGGTGCATTTCCTTCCAGGTTGAATGTGTACCTGGCCTATGATGAAACCAGGGCAAAAGAAGACCCGAATTATGAGGCCAAAACCGAGCGTTTTTGCGAGGTACTCCGTGATTTTGAATACAAAGTATTCGAGAAACCGGTAGAGAACCTGCAGGAGACTGAACAGGAAGATGAAGCCGATAAATCGGTTGTCGATGTTGATATTTCGGTGGATATCATAGCCCAGGCGCATGAACTGGACCGAATCGTATTGCTGGCCAACGAAGCCAGTTACAGCAAAGTGGTTAAAGCGGCGCAGCATCGTGGCTGCCGGGTTGAACTGATCGGTTTCGATAACGTCAACCCTAAGCTTAAGCGGGAAGTGGATATGTTTATGTCGGGCTATGTGATACCCGGTCTGCTTCCGGTTAAGTCTCCTTACGAATGGGGAACAGTGGGTTCGCGTGTTCGGGGAGTGTGTTATGACTTCTCCCACAACGAAGGGTACGGTTTTCTGCGTTACCTCTCTCACGTTAATGATCGGCTTTGGGTAACCGATTCCCGCTCCGACGACTCTCCTTATAACACGGTATTCGCTCACGTTTCCCAATTTGAGCAGGATTTTGACACTTCATTTCTGCCCAGCCGGGATCTGATCTTCGAGTTTAATCTGGTGGAAAACGAGAAGGGGCTGGTGGCTGAAGATATTATGCTGGTCTCGGCACCTTGATATCTGAAGTTTCAGCAGAATTAGTTCCTGTTGATAAAATGGAACGTGCAATTTTATCGGCTACTTCGGGGTAGTTACGCGGTTGGGGGGCAGATGCTGCCAGCCACTGGTAAATATCACCTATATTATCACGTGACAACGATCGCAAACGCATTGCTCCCATCTTTTCAAGTGCAGATGCATTGCAAAGCTGTTCATACTGACCTTTCATGGGTATGGTGAGGATACGTTTTCCCATGTGAATAGCTTCGGCTGTAGTCTGAAAACCTGCAGCGGTAATTAACCCGCTACAACGGGCTATGCTGTCAATAAAAGAAATGGGATTTACCGGACTCCACTCCACATTATCAATGACTTTTGCAGTATTAACAAATGGTGAAAAAATATGCCACTTGATATCAGAGACGGCATACGCGATGTTGGCAATGAATTCAGGGCTGTAGGCAGGGTGGTAAACAGTAATATGATGCTCCTCTGAAATCTCAGCAAACCTGACAGAAGGTCGGATAAGCGGGGTATAAATATTGGAATCATAGGCTTCATAGTGAATGCCGATGTAGCGGTCACAAGGCGCAAATCGAGAAAAGATAAACTCCGGTAATATCTTGTAATCATTTGGTCGTGGAGTACTTGGTGATAAGAAGGCGGCCTGATGACTCACTGCTACTGACGGAATTCCGGTTATCGAAGCTGCCCAGGCCGTTAGGGGTTCAAAATCACTGATGATTAGATCGTACTTGTTTACCGGAAGGTTGTAAACATCTTTCAGGAACTTCATTGGTCGCACGTTAAGTGCCGTATCTAAGAAATTTATTCCACCAGATTGTCCAAAGGTATAGCTTAATCCCCGATAAACATAGTCCGGCTTTTCTCCCGGGTCATTTTGATGATTGCCACCGCTGATCAGTATATCCACATAAGCAAAACGACGCAACTCCGGCAGCAGTGAACGCGCCCTTGACATGTGCCCGTTACCGGTCCCCTGTATACCGTAAAGTATTCGCATTCTGGAAAAGAATTGATTCAAGCACGTTGTGTTCCATATTAACAGAAAGACTTTCAGTGACCTCCGCCTCTAAAGTATCTTGCATTGCATTTTTTTCCTGGTCAGGTTGTTGATCGTGATAGCGATACAACTTCCATTCACCATTGTGATACTCCAGTGCGGAAAGGTTTTCGATCCAGTCTCCGGAATTCATATAAATCACATCGGTACGACCTTGATGAGTTTTTTTTATGCAAGGCTGATGTATATGCCCGCAGATAACATAGTTGTATCCCTTTTCTGCAGCCAGATCTATGGCTGTTTGTTCAAAATTATCTATAAATTTTATAGCTGACTTCACACTGTACTTAATCCTTTTTGAGAAAGACAAGCGCCCATAGCCGAGTTTTTCCGAGGTCCAGTTAACCATTTTATTCAGAAGTATCAGCAGGTTATATCCAATTCCGCCAAATCGGGCAAGCCACTTGGAGTGACGCATGGTGATATCAAAGACATCACCATGGAAAATCCATGCTTTTTTGCCGCCTAAGTTCAACAGCAATTTATCACGCAATTGAAACGAACCGAGCTTTATATCAGAAAATTTTCGCAGTAATTCGTCGTGATTACCAGTTAGATAATAAACCGGAATACCTTTACTGATAAAGCTCATGAGTTTTTTCAGAACTTTCATGTGAGCATTTGACCAGTAGTATTTCTTGAACTGCCAAAAATCAATAATATCCCCGTTTAGAATTATCGCGCCGGGACGAATACTGTTTAGATAATGTAGAAGCTCTTCGGCATGACACCCAATGGTTCCGAGGTGTAAGTCCGATAAAATGACAAGATTAACAGATCGCTTTTGCATAGAGTA
>SLQI01000226.1 GCA_007131535.1 Balneolales bacterium
CACATAAAATCCGTGTTCTATCCGCGAAAATCCGCGGCTAAAAACACCTGTCAATGGATGGGGAAAACATCAGGAGTCCGCTGCGAAGTTGGTTAATTCCGCCGGAGATGCCCGCCGTACATGAATGACGATGCGTCGGTTTTTGGCCTGATTTTCGGCTATCGGTTCGCCGTATTCATCCCGGTTGGGAACCAGCGGACGCGACTCACCATAAGCTTTGGCTTCCAGCCGCTGTTCATCTATACCCTGATCATTTAAAAACCGTACGATATTCGTGGCCCGATGCGCCGACAACTCCCAGTTAGACTGATATACCTGAGTAGCAATAGGGACGTCGTCGGTATGCCCTTCAACTTCAACCACATAATTTACCTTATCCAGCTCACTGATTTGCCCGGCAATCACCTCCAGGGGCGGCTTGACTTCATCCCTGATTTGGGACGAACCGGACTCGTACAAAAACGTACTGCCGAGCTGCAACCGAACCCCCACACTGGAGTCCTCCGTTTCGATGATATCCTCCAGTTCATACTCAACGATAGTTTCTTCGATGCGCTGCTCAACTTCGGTAAACGGGCTTGAGGTTTCCTGCTGCAGCAAACTTCCCTGCAACGACTCGTGAATCTGCTCAAACTGCCGCTGGTCAATCTCGGAAAAGCTAAACAACAGGATGAAGAAAACCAGCATCAACGTCACCATATCGGAGTAGGTAAGCAGCCAATCTTCCTGATCGTCTTGTTTCTTTGGCTTCGCATTGGTGATGGAATACATTTCGGACGAAGCTCCGGCTTTGGCCGCCGAATCCTGATCCCTGCGCTTATCGGAGTTTCCGGATTTGCGAAGATTAAAAGCCATGGCTCACCCGTTTCGCTCAGCAATTTCAAAATGATAGGACGGGTCGAGAAAGCTGTTCATTTTATCCTGAATAGCTGTTGAAAACTGGTTATCTGCCAGAAGGATAAGGCCTTCCATCATCATGACATTCCGGTAACGCATGATTTCATTTTTCTCTTTAACCTTCTCGGCCGCCGGTTTAAAAACCAGCTGGGAGAGCAGCAATCCGTACAGGGTGGTAATCAGAGCGATAGCTAACCCCTGACCGATCTGCCCCGGGTCTCCTCCCAGGTTATCCAGCATGATAATCATTCCTACCAGTGTACCAATCATCCCAAACGCCGGGGCATAATTACCCATCGTCTTGAGTACGTAAGACTGTACCATATCCCGCTCGAACGTAGTTTCAAGGGCGTTTTTCAACATGCCGCGCAACTCATCGTTTTTGTAATCGCTGAGCAGCAGTTTGGTTCCGTAAGACAGAAAGGGATCGGAAAAATTACTTTGTTCAATAGCATTTTCCATTTCACGAATGCCCCCTTTTTGATTGCGTACACCCCATTCAATAATCAACCCCACTTCGTGATAAAGACTATCCGGATTGATATTCTGCGGTATGAGAATACCCATTAAGTCTTTCAGTGCCTTGGTCACATAGCGCCCTCGAAACGATATCATCCCTGCCGCAAACGTCCCTCCGATAACCATGAGAAACCCCGGCAGGTTTAGAAACATCAAATAGTTATCGGTTCGGGTTACGATGGCAAGTAGAAACAGACCAAATCCAAGAATTATACCTGATAATGTAAACAGGCTAATTGACTTCATATTTAATACCCTGTTAACCCCGCTTGTTTTTTGTTACCATGAATCGGCTCATACATCAGTGAGCTCTGAGGCTTATAAACTATTTGATAAAATCAGATTATCCAAATCCATATCGGCCATATTAACTTACCGATGAGCCGGAAGACGGGGAAAGGTAGTCTCGTACGATTACTTGCCGCCGTGCCGCTGCTTGAGTTCCGCAATCAGATCCTCCAACGGCAGGTTGCGATCAACCAGCAGCATCAAAAGGTGAAACAGCAGGTCTGAAGCCTCGTAACGCAGCTCGTCGTTATCATTTTTTGCAGCAATAACGGTTTCAACGGCTTCTTCTCCCACCTTCTGGGCAAGTTTATCGGTACCTTTCCGAAACATTTTACTGGTGTAGGAACCTTCGGGCAGCTCTTGTTTTCGCCGGATCAACAAGTCTTCGAGTTCCAGCAGGAAACCGGTTTTTGAAGGATCGACATAGGGAAGCTTATGAAAACAGGATTGCTCACCGGTGTGGCAGGCCGGACCTTTAGGCCGAGCCTGAATCAGCAGTGTATCGTTATCACAATCCTGTTGAATGGAAATTGCCTCAAGATAATTTTCCGAGGTCTCACCCTTGGTCCATAACCGTTCTTTGGACCGAGAGTAAAAGGTAACCAGACCTTTATCCAACGTGGCTTGCAGTGCATCCCGGTTCATATAGCCCAGCATAAGTACCTGACGGGTTGCCTCATCCTGCACGATTGCCGGGATCAGTCCGCCGGATTTGTCAAAATCTAATTGGTCTGGAGAGAAGGTAATGTTCATGCTAACTTTGAATTCAAATTCCGGCGGAAATATAGCAAAAGAAAAGCGGTTTGCCTACGGGGAGTGTTTTGGATCAATCTTTATCACCGAGTGTTTTTACTTAATTGACCAATATGAAATCACAAAAAAAGCCCGAACCGCTTTATCAGACAAAACATGCAAACCACCCGAAACCCAAGTACGCAACGAACGGGGTTCACGTTGAAGTTACGTACTTTCATTTTCTATCTTTGTAAGATTCATTACCTTTACAGGCTTGACCAAAACAGCCTTCATGAAGCACATACGTAACTTTTGTATCATTGCCCATATTGATCACGGCAAGTCAACTCTGGCTGACCGCATGCTCGAGCGCACCGGTGCTATTACCGAGCGGGAAATGCAAGCGCAGGTTCTCGACGACATGGATCTTGAGCGGGAGCGCGGTATTACTATTAAAAGCCACGCGATCAAAATGGATTATAAAGCCGGAGACGGCAAATCATATATATTTAACCTGATCGACACTCCCGGTCACGTGGACTTCTCTTATGAAGTTTCCCGGGCTTTGAAAGCATGTGAGGGAGCATTGCTGGTAGTGGATGCCTCTCAGGGCATTGAAGCACAGACGCTTGCCAACCTTTATCAGGCCCTGGATCAGAATCTCGAAATTATTCCGGTTCTCAACAAAATTGACCTGCCCGGAGCCGATCCGGACGGTATGGCACAGCAGTTAATGGATTTGATCGGCTGTACCAAAGAGGAAATCCTCCATGTATCCGGGAAGACCGGAGCCGGTGTAGAAGAATTACTTGAGGCTGTCGTGGATCGTATCCCGCCACCGGAAGGCAATCCCGACGCCCCGCTTAAAGCGCTCATTTTTGACTCGGTATTCAACCCCTACCGTGGTGCCGTAGTCTATGTCCGCATAATGGACGGTGCGCTGAATTCCGGTGAGGGTATCCGGTTTATGATGACCGAACAGGAATATGATGCTGATGAAATCGGCTACCTGCGTATCAAGCCTGAAAAGACAAAACGGCTGGAAACCGGGGAAGTCGGCTATATCATCGGAAGTGTTAAATCATTGGATCACACCCGAGTCGGGGATACGGTAACGACCATTAAAAATCCGGCGCCAGCCCCCATTCCCGGCTACAAAGAGGTTAAGCCCAAAGTATTCAGTGGTATTTACCCCACCAACAGTGATGATTTTGAAAGCCTGCGCAGCGCGCTGGAAAAGCTCCAGCTCAATGACGCGTCTCTGACGTTTCAGCCGGAGAGCTCCTCGGCACTCGGGTTTGGTTTCCGGGCTGGTTTTCTGGGGATGCTTCACATGGAGATCATCCAGGAGCGGCTCGATCGCGAATTCGACATGGATATCATCACCACCGTACCCAACGTGGAGTATACGGTGATAAAAATTGACGGCGAGGAAATTTTAGTGGACAACCCCTCTGAAATGCCGCCTCCGGGGGAAATCAAAGAAGTTCGGGAGCCCTATATTAAGGCGCAGATTATTACGCCGGCCGAGTATATCGGAGCGATCATGCAGATATGCCAGGAACGCCGTGGAAAATTCGTCAACACCATGTACCTGGATACCGAACGTGTGGATATCAGTTATGAGCTGCCGCTTTCGGAGATCGTCTTTGATTTTTACGACAAACTGAAAAGCGGCACCCGCGGTTATGCATCCCTGGATTATGATTTTATAGACGCCAGACCGAGTAATCTTGTTAAACTTGATATCCTCCTCAACGGCGAACCGGTTGATGCGCTATCGACCATTGTTCATCGCGATAAAGCCTACGAGTGGGGCCGTAAACTTTGCGGGAAATTAAAGGAGCTGATCCCCCGGCAGATGTACGAAGTTGCCGTACAGGCGGCAATTGGCAACAAAGTGATCGCGCGCGATACCATCAAGGCCATTCGCAAAGATGTAACTGCCAAATGCTATGGCGGGGATATCAGCCGAAAACGAAAACTGCTTGAAAAGCAAAAAGAAGGTAAAAAACGGATGAAACAGGTAGGTGCCGTGGAAATCCCCCAGGAGGCATTTCTTGCTGTATTATCTATGGATAATGATTAATTCAACTTCCAGGCCTATGAAAATGATATGGACCAACATACTCATTCTGTTGATTATAGCCGCGTGGGCTGTATCCCCGGCTGAAGCACAGCTTGACTTTGGCACTACTGAAATTGAAAAAGTGCCATTTGAAGATTATCAGGAATTTGAAGAGCAGTTTAGTAATGTAAACTGGACCAGTGCCGGTTTTGATGCCAGCCTGCCAATCGACCGTATACCTACCAGTGAACTCCGGGCGAGGCTACAGGCCGCCTACGGGGATCCGACTTTTGGCGTAGGTGACCTTTTGAATCGGCCTGATTTTACTGCAAGCCAGTACGTGCAATTTGAGTATTGGTTTATTGTGGATGATGAAATACCGATGATTGTTCTGGATGTGGACGGACCATTCCGCCGTGGATTGATTTATGCCGGCGCACCGCAATTTGTGGATCTGATGCCGGAAATCAAACGAAACTTTTCATCTGAATTAATGAGTGTTGATTCTTTGGCGGAATACCGGGATTATTTTTATGTAATTGACGAAGATCAGTGGTATGTTGTCGGTTACGAAGATGGTGAGTATGTTCGGGAGGAGACCTCAAATCCCTTCTGATGAAGATTGTGGTAAACATTAAATAAAACGAAGTTTTGGCTAAACGATCTGGTCGCCGTTCTACATTGCGAGCCCGTTCCCGAATCCGGGAAAAGCAGAATAAAGATGAACAAATCCGGGCGAAATCCTGGGCAAGGGAATGGATGGATGCCATTCTTTTTGCGCTTATCGCCGCTATCATCATTCGGGCATTTTTCATTGAAGCTTATCGTATTCCTTCTCCTTCTATGGAGCAAACACTGCTCACCGGTGATTTTCTGTTGGTATCCAAGATGCACTACGGAGCCCGCACACCGATGACGGTCGGCATACCATTTACCAATATCTACCTGAGAGGTGTAGAAATACCTTCATTCCGGCTTCCCGGTTTTACGGATATCGACCGGGATGATATCGTTGTTTTCAACTATCCCGTTGACCGGGAAATCGTATCCCGTAAAACCAACTATATTAAGAGAGCTTCGGGAATCCCGGGAGATACGTTAATGATTGATAATAAACGTTTTATCCGAAACGGAGAACCCGAGGAAATCCGCCCGACTTATGAGCATGAATACCGGGTGGAGGTTGCCGATCAGCGGCGGTTAAGCTCCAGCAGAGTTAGAGAGGCCGGTGGAAGAATAACCCGTACCGATGGCAGTGATTATATGATCAATATGTCGGAACAAGTAAAAGAGAAAATTGCCGGCTGGTCGGAAGTGGAAAATGTAGAACTTAACATCTGGCCGGAATCTCTGAATCAATTCGGTCAGCTCCGGTTTGATTTCGCACGGGCTTTCAACGGCAATTATCATAATATGGGGCCTTTCATAGTTCCCCGGCAGGGTCTTGAGCTGGATTTCAGCGATCAGAATGTAGAGGTTTACCGGGAAGTTATTGAACGGTTTGAAGGTAACGAACTCGAGATCAACGGGGATGAAATACGAATCAACGGCGAGCTTGCCGACTCGTATACGTTTGAACAGGACTACTACTTTATGGTGGGTGACAGCCGGGATAACAGTGAAGACAGCCGCTTCTGGGGTTTTGTGCCCGACGATCATATAGTGGGCCGGGCGGTGATCATTTACTTCTCATGGGATGCCGAACGGTTTATGCCGCGTTTCGGGCGGTTGTTTAACCTGATTCATTAAGCCCTGCGGTTTATTTAACACGCGGTACATTCGTGAAGTGACTGGCGGTTAATAGATCTGATTCCATTGGCAAGTATGTTTTTAACCGCAGTTTTTCGCGAATTGAACACGTTGTTTTTGCCGCGGATTGACACGGATGCACACGGATTTTAGTGATGAAATAACTCCATGGCCGGATAGTAACTTTGGACGATTGAATAAAGCTCCATCACAGGTAAGGGCGGGAATAGCGTCTCCAATTGACTCCAATGTTGATTTCTGCGAATTAAAAATAGCAGATTAACGAGATCAGATTTTTGATTGGTTATCAAATCTGATGAAATAATCGTTAATCTGCTATCCAATGGGCTCTCGAAGGGATCCGCGTATCGGCTTAGCCATTTTACATACCTGTTATTTAGGTTTCAATTCCACCAGATTAACTATAACAGTATTTTCGGAATTAGTTTCCAATGGCAGAGCGAAACGCATTTACCTGAGGAGTTAAGGTTTTGCCTTACTTGCTGTTAATACAGCCACCTCAGGTGACGCCGGTATTCGTAGAGGAAGTTGTTTATGATTTGCTCCCGGGTCATATCGGTTACATCGGTTTCGGTTGGTCCGTCTTTTAAAAAGACCTCCGCCCGGTGAATCTGCCCTTTGGCGTCACTCAACGGGATCATGGGAAACGCGAAATCCCGCTTTTTATAAATTCGGGCTTTTATGGCGTAGTAAAACTCCATTTCACCTTCATAATAGACCTTTACCGTAGCACCCGATTTATCCACTTCCACATCTACATCCCGGTTATAGTTTTGAAGCTCCTCCGCTATCTCTTCAAATGCGGGAACTACTACATCGTTGATGTATTTTTTTATCCGGATCTTTCCTTCCTCACCGCGGTTTTTCTTTTCCTTAAACCGCTCAACATCCGATAATAATTCTTTTAACTCATAACGCCATTCACTACTCATAAGCACCTTTTATTAGTTGCCATAGCCAAAGTTCAACATGGCTATGGCAACAAATTTGAAGTTAAAGTTGATCTGATTTTCGTGGGTTACCTTCAGTCCTGGGCTTCAGGCTTTTTAGCGGCATACCGTTTTGTTGTAGTTGCTCGTTCTTCGGGCTCTTTTCTGAGTCCCTTTACCAGACTATAGGACATCAGCATCAGTACTACTGCAAATGGTAAGCCGGTTGTAATAGAAGCCGTTTGTAATGCTCCAAGGCCGCCGGCTATCAACAGTACAGCAGCAACAGCACCTTCAGATATCGCCCAGAAAACCCGCTGACCCCGTGGTGGGTTCGGATTACCGCCGGATGCCAGCATATCGATTACGAGTGAACCGGAATCGGATGAAGTGACGAAAAAGGTAACAATAAGTATAGTGGCAGCAATAGAACTGAGCAGAGCAATCGGCATATGCTCCAACATTGCAAATAACATCGCATCGGTTTCTACACCTGAAATTTCTGCCACACCTTCCATTTCAAACATCAGGCCGGTGTTTCCGAAAAACGTCAGCCAGATAAATGTCAACGCGGTGGGTACAAACATTACCCCGATGATGAATTCACGCAACGTCCGGCCTTTAGATACCCGTGCGATGAACATTCCCACGAAGGGGGACCATGCGATCCACCATCCCCAATAGAATAAGGTCCATCCGCCTTGCCATCCGGTATCTTCGGTATCCATCCAGAACGTCAGTTCCACGATATTGGAAATATAGGTTCCGGTATTTACCATCAATGAGTTGAGCAGGTATAATGTAGGTCCGAAAATGAACACAAAGATTATCAGCAAAAAGGCCAGTGTCATATTGAAATTACTCAGCCTTCGGATACCGCGGTCCAAACCGAGGAATACCGAAATCGTTGCAAATGCTGTAATAATGGCAATCAATATAACCCAGAGTGTTGTTGTATTTTCGACTCCGAACACATAGCTCAAACCGGCGCCGACCTGCTGTACCCCAAGGCCGAGAGAAGTAGCCACTCCGAACATTGTTCCGAATACCGCAAGTATATCAATGGTATCACCGTATCCGCCATATATTTTTTTCCCGAGTACCGGATAAAATGCTGAACGAATGGAAAGCGGCAAGCCACGGCGGAAATGAAAATAGGCAAGAGAAAGACCTACGATGATATAAATGGCCCAGGCGTGTACCCCCCAGTGAAAAAAGGTAAACAACATGGATTCATCAAAAGCTCCCTGAGTTCCCGCCTCAGCTCTTGGAGGGTCGGTATAGTGGAATATCGGCTCGGCTACACTGAAAAAAATCAATCCGATTCCCATACCGGCAGAAAATAGCATGGCGAACCAGGACAAATAACTATACTCCGGCTCGGAATCATCAGGGCCGAGTTTGACTTTGCCGTACTTAGAAATCGCCAGCCCAAGGGCAAAGACGAGAAAAACCGCTACAGCAAAAATATAGAACCATCCAAAATTGACGACTATAAAGTTCTGAAGATCATTGAAAAACTCACCTGTTGCTGAAGGAAAAACCGACCCGGTTATCAGAAAAGCAAGTATAACAGCAATCGATATAAAAAATACGGTGGGATTTACCTCCAGATTCAGCTTCTCTGCGAGTGACTTCATATAAAGTTCCTGTATTTATCCATAATTAGGACAGTGGCCGGAATCATCACTGATTTACTGATCAGCCCGGCCACTGATTGATTACCCCTTAGAAGTAATATCCGATATTAATATTGAATCTAATATTATACTCGGAATCTTCAAACATACTATTTGGATCATCTCCATGGCCCGGGCCGAGCCCCATTCCAAATTGATCTGTTAACCAGGGTTGATTAACCCCCTGGGCAATATCAAAGTAAGTAAAAACGGGGCCGGCGGTAACGAGAAATCCGGTGATGTTATGAATGGATGCTTCAAAATTATCATCGCCGGTGAACTCTTCGCCTACCATCTTACCCATGTAGCTGAAGTCGTTGTAGAAGGTAACGTTGGTTACCGGACCAAAATCGACATCTACAGACCGGGCAATGCCAAGACTTGCGATATACGCTTCTGTAGCAACTTCATAAGGGATGCCATAAGCTCCCATAGTAACCGTTTCGAGATCATTGCCGGCATCATCTTTGGCATCCATGCTATAATACAGGAACTGCGGCTTTATGTTAATAGCTCCGAGGTTCATATCAGCGTGAACTGCTCCGGCAAACCGGCCATCAAATTCATCCCGGGCTGAGTTGTAAAGCTGACCGAGTTCAAGAGACGCCCCGATTTCACTGGTACCGACATTATAAGCCCCGCGCAGGTTAAATTGATTGCGCTCACTTAAGCTGGCATCGCCGGGAATCACATTATAGGAATAGGTTCCTGCCGGCCCCGGTGGTCCGAATGGATCGGAGGAGTAGAAATAGGCTACATCAATCTGATAATCCTCCGTAGTGTTAGTAAATTTTAATCCCATATTGTGATCATCTTCCAGACCGACGTAATAAGGAAGTTGAAACCACCAGTTATTGGAATTATACTGGAGATTACCAAAAGGAACCTGGGTTACACCAAGCTGTGCCTGTGTTTGATCAGTGAGATCATATTCCAGCCAACCTTGTTTGATAAAATGGGTGTCGAAAGTGGGATAAAAGCGGTATTCAAAGTTCAGGCCGATTCCCCCGGGATTATCTACAACCATATTAATCCTCCAGGTGTCCCAGGTAAAATCACCGCTGGTGCCACTCATGTCGGACTCATAGCTGGTCAAGATTACATTATACCGTACGGCACCGCCCACGTGTATACTTGGCCCGCTATCCTCTTCAGCAGCAGCAGACGTGGAGCTGCCGGAATATTCGATATTACTGATGCCCTCCATCGGAAATTTCAACCCTTCAGGGGAATCCGAAAAAGCTTGTTGAACAGGCAAAAGTATGAGGGCCGTTAAAGAACCCACAAGTATTAGCGACTTGGTTTTATGACAAGTGTATTTCATAGTTACTACTCCATTGGATGATGTTTAAGCGAGAGTTGCTGATTTTTTTTAGCACTCCGTTGTTACTCGGATTATTTATTCGCCTTCCCGTGACGTTTTCAACTTTACATAAACAGCTATACCGGTAAAATCACTCCGGACCGGATCAAACGGTCTGATTAATTTGCAGGAAGATAGTAATCGAAACCCGTACATAACTGAATTATCTTTGATAAGAATCCAGGTTATAAAGTCAAACAGCCTGATTATTTAGTCCTGTTTAGTTCAGCCTTGTAAATACATCCAGAATTATTAACAAACTAATTATAAATAACAATCTTTTTAGAAAATCATTTCCTACCCCACTCCTATATCGGAGTTAAGAATTTCTTATTAGCAAAGAGCCTTGTTTATTCCTTTTCCTAACGCTATAAGACTATATGTATATGAATATATGTTTGATCAAACAGAATTCCAAAATCCGATTTTAACCAACCTTTTACGCGGTTCCCAGATTCTTAACTTTGCCGAAGCCAGCGGTTATCCTATCCAGAATTATGGCCATAATAACTACCGCAAGTCCTGCTTCGAAACCGCTGCCAATTTGCAGTCGCTGAATACCTCTGAGCACATCGGCCCCAAGTCCACCGGCGCCAATCATGGCCGCAATAACCACCATTGAAAGCCCAAGCATGATAGACTGATTCACCCCGGCCATCACTGTGGGCATAGCAACCGGAAGCTGTACTTTAAATAGTTTTTGTCGGCCGGTAGCTCCGAAGGCATCAGAAGCCTCAATAAGCTCCTTGGGCACCTGCCTGATACCAAGATTGGTTAGCCTGATCAGCGGCGGAATTGCAAAGATAAACGTAGCGATTACCCCGGGCACTAATCCCAGCCCGAAAAACATAACCGCCGGGATGAGATAAACGAAGGCCGGCATAGTCTGCATAAAATCAAGTACCGGTCGAATAACCAGATTTACCCGATCATTCGTGGCCGCCCATATTCCGATAGGAAGCCCGACTAAAATCACCAGCAACTCCGCAGTAAGCACCAGTGCCATCGTTTCGATGAAGGCCTGCCACAGTTCGATATTTTCGACCAGCAGCAAACTGACAAATGCCATCAATGCGGTTTTCCAGCCTGCCATCTTCCAGGTAATGGCTGCAATGATGAGCATCAGCACCAGGGGGTGCAAAAATTCCATCCCATCCTTAAACGTATTAACCAGAAATTGAACAACATTGGTCAGCCCGTCAAAAAAGGGACCAAGGTTGTCTATTAAATAATCTACACCGGCAGAAATCCAGTCTCTAAGTGGTATTCTGAAAGGTAACATAAGTCAGTAGTTAATAATTAGAATTTCAGGAATTGAATAAATATTTTTATCTAAAGCGCTAAGAAACCTCAACTTCCGAATGAGGCTCATTATTAGATTGAGGTGAATCCGAACCGGAGAGTGCCGCGATAATGGCTCCTTTTACAATTATCCCTTTTAGCCTTTGCTCTTCATCGGTTACCGCGATCGGTTGATCGGTGGCAGCAGATACATCAATAACTTCTGAAAGATTATCTTCAAGATTCACCGTTTGCGCTTCATGTATAACTTCCCGCGGGATCTTCTTATCGGCTTTTTCCGACCCTTTTACATAATCCGAAAGTTCCTCAGCTTTTACATACCCCAGCAGTTTTCGATCCTGATCAAGCACAAACATAGATGAAAGCCCCTGCTTTTTCAGCTTGTGCAGAATTGTTTTAGGGCCGTCCCCGTGCTTGGCGGTTTCTTTGGGTTTCTGCATGATCGATTCTGCCGTCAGTACTTCACTTCGATTAATACCTTCCACAAATTCACGGACATATTGGTCGGCCGGTTCAGATATAATTTCCTCAGCTTCTCCGATTTGAACAATTTTGCCATCTTTCATAATCGCAATGCGATCACCGAGTTTGAATGCTTCGTCGAGATCATGCGTAACAAAAACGATTGTTTTTTTGAGCTTCGACTGCAGCTCCAAAAGCTCATCCTGCATATCCCGGCGGATAAGCGGATCAAGCGCGCTGAAAGCCTCATCCATTAGCATTACATCAGCTTCTACTGCAAGTGCTCTGGCCAATCCCACACGCTGCTGCATACCTCCTGAAAGCTGAGCGGGATAATGATCCTCAAACCCCTGAAGCCCTACTTGTTTAATAACTTCAGCAGCTTTTGCCTGGCGGGTTTCTTTTTCTACATGCTGGAGCTCAAGGCCAAATTCCACATTACCCAATACCGTACGGTGCGGAAGAATAGCAAAATTCTGAAATACCATCCCGCTGAACTTTTCTTTACGGAAGTCGATCAGATCTTGCTTGGAGAGCTTGGCAATATCGGTACCGTCTATTTCAATGGTACCTTTCGTGGGTTCAATCAGTCGATTCAGCAATCGCTGTAGTGTTGACTTACCGCTGCCGGATAAGCCCATTAGTACAAATATTTCTCCCTGCTCAACTGAAAATTCAGCCTGTTGTACCCCAACAACCAGACCGGTTTTCTTTTGAACTTCTTCCTTACTGTATCCCTGCTCCAACAATTCAAAAGCCCTATCAGGGCGATTTCCGAAGATTTTGTATAAATCTTTTACTACTATCTTGCTCATAAAATTTGTATTTCTTGTTCCGGATTAATTCTTCACAAGCAGTACAGTCCCAGTTTTGTCCGCTTTATAATAACCTTTTTTGTTTCTTCGGGTATTGGATTAATGATCAATGCTCAAAAGCTTTGGACTGCGGCAGTAATAATTCCTAACCCTTTTCAATAAGCCAGACAATCATAACTGTGGTTTATAGCAGCTACAAAAATGTCTCAGCCTGTCTCCTGGTATGTATTTCCCGGCAGGCGACAATCAAAAAAAAGGTGAATTCTTTCGAATTCACCTTTTTTAATAAAAATTATCAGTTGAGCCAGCTTTGTAGTGTTTCATCATTATCCTCAAGCCAGGCTCGGGCAGCTTCCATTGGTTGCATGCCTTCTTCTATGAGCACCATGACCTCCCCGATCTGCTCATTGGTCCAATAAAACTTATCCAGGAACTCATAAACATCCGGATGCTCTTCCTGTAATTGGGGAGTTACAATAGTATGGATAGCCTCGGCGTCTCCAAATACACCCTCGGGGTCTTCCAGATATTTAAGATCATAGGAAGCAAACTTCCAGTGGGGAGTCCATCCGGTAACTACGATGTGCTCTTCATTACTAATAGCTGACTCAAGAGCAGCGGTCATGGCAGCATCTGAGCCTTCCAGCAAATCAAGCTCGAGGCCGTATACTTCGATGGCATCTTCTGTTGCTGCCATCAGCCCGGCACCCGGGTCGATTCCAACGATTCTGCCATCTAACTCGTCGTACAAATCATTGAGCTCAGTAATTGATTCAATCGGAGTATAGGCAGGTACAACCAAACCAATACGAGCTTGTTCAAGATTCGGACCTAAGTCTACTACATCATCGGCAAAATCATTCCAATAGGCCTCGTGCGTTGCCGGCAGCCATGCTGCAACAATGGCGTCAAAATCTCCACGGGCTATCCCTGCCCACATCGGACCCGCTTCAGCAGATTGTAAACTTACTTCATATCCGAGTTCATCTTGAATTACCGCTGCTACTACATGGGTAGATGCGATTTCAGAATCCCACTCTACATAACCCAACTTGATTTCATCCTCAGCGGGATCACATGCTGTAAATACCATGGCAGACACCAATACAGAAAACAAGGGTATCCAGCCAACCTTTTTATTTAACACCTGTGTGAATGACTCTTCACAATTTTTCATAAAACTCCTCCACATGTATATTTTTAGCATAACTTAGTTAATGTTAGCCTTTTTAAATAAATGACTTACAAGTCATTTCATACTTTATGATACCAAATACTTAAACTCTGAGCAACGATCATTTCAACTCCCGATGAGCTGATAAAATTTACATCCTCTAACAAACTTCTGACTTTAAGCAATCATAGGACTTATGATATGATGATAATAAAATATCTATATTTCTTAAATATCCTCTTCTACCTGATTTCCATTAACAGATGTTTTTTAGCCGTGGATCCGCCGGTAGTGCGTGTTGCAAAACTCTTTCAAAAAAGCTTTTCCAAGAAAATGAAACACTATTTAGGCGTTTTTTCGCGCGGCGAGGAATCCGGCTTTGAATGCAGAGTGAAATTAGTTGTGCAAC
>SLQI01000148.1 GCA_007131535.1 Balneolales bacterium
ACCTTGACCTGAATCTTGCCCTGTGGATAATGGGCGGGATCATCATCATTTACACGGTTATGGGGGGGATCAAAGCGGTTATCTACACCGATACCTTCCAGTGGATCCTGCTGCTTACCGGATTGATTTTTATAGGTATTCCCATCGCATATTTTGAGATCGGAGGAATGGAGGCCATTCGCGATACCGTTGAACCGGAAATGCTGTCGCTCGGCAACATCAGCTGGACCGATGCGGTAAACTGGGGAGTGACCATCATCCCGATCTGGTTTGTTGGTATGACGCTCTACCAGAGAATTTATGCCACCCGGAGCGAGGCCGAGGCTAAAAAAGCGTGGTACATGGCCGGTATTTTTGAATGGCCGATTATGGCATTTATGGGTGTATCACTGGGATTATTTGCCAGAGTAGCGGCCGACCAGGGCATGTTTGTGGATATGGGGTTTGATTCAGCCGGAGATATGCACGAAGAGCAGGGCCTGCCCACATTGCTGGCTACGGTGCTTCCTGTTGGATTCATGGGGCTGATGATGTCGGCCTATTTTTCTGCGATAATGTCCACCGCCGATAGTTGTCTGGTCGCCTCCTCGGGCAATGTCTCGACCGATATTATCGGGCGGTACATGAAATGGGGGAAAGAGCGTACATCCGCCATTAAATGGTCACAGCTCGTTACGCTTTGCATCGGAGTTGTGGCATTACTGATTGCGGCGATATTTGATACTGTTCTCGAAATTATGCTCTACTCTTACGCATTTATGGTTTCGGGCCTGTTAGTTCCCGTAGTTGGAGCGTTGTACTGGAAGCGCAGCAGCAGTGCCGGAGCACTTGCCGCGATGATTGGGGGCGGAGCGACGACACTCATTCTCACAGCATTGCCCGAGCTGGACGCCCGGTTTGGCACCAATTTGTCAGTAGATCTGCCCTATGGTCTTGACCCGAACATTTTTGGGATTTCCCTGGCTTTAGTTTTGTTTATCTCTATCTCGATCTTAAAACCAGACCGGAACAAAATATATTCCGGTGAAAAACAGTAATATAATATAGGTACTAACTTTATTAGTATATGATTACATACGAAATAATTGACGCCGGTAATAAAGAACGTGCTGAGTACGGGCTTGAAGATATTGCCGGATTTCTGCACAAACATTTGGATGAATTCGGGGATGATCCGGATTCTATAAAAAAAGCGATACGCTATGCCTGGCAGAAAGATGGCGGGCGAGGCGGCTTCGTTACCCTTGGTCACGAAAACGGAGAAATACTTGGAGCCGTTGTGGTTAATGAAACCGGAATGGGGGGCTATATTCCCGAAAATATTTTGGTTTATATCGCCGTGCGTGGTGATCAACGCGGGCGGGGTCTGGGTAAGGAATTAATGAACAAAACCATTGAACGTGCCGAAGGAGATATTGCCCTTCACGTGGAACCGGATAATCCGGCTCGCCATTTGTACGAGAAAATCGGTTTTACCAACAAATACCTGGAAATGAGGTATCACAAATAGAATATGGCATATCTAAAGCTGTACCGGGACAAACTAAAGCACAATTACAATTACCTGGATAAAATCTTCAAAAACCGGGAAATCGGTTGGGGGATTGTAACCAAATTGTTTTGTGGAAACGAGGATTTTCTGCGGGAAGTGATCAATCTCGGTACGGATGAAATACACGATTCCCGTGTCAGCAATCTTGCTACTGTTAAATCCATCAACCCCGAAGTACAAACGGTTTATATCAAACCACCCCCGAAAGATATCATTGCCGATGTTGTTAAATATGCCGATGTAAGTTTCAATACCGAACTTACCACCATTCGGGAGATTTCAGAAGAGGCGCAGAAGCAAAATGTGCAGCACAAAATTATCATCATGATCGAGATGGGGGATCTGCGGGAAGGTGTAATGCGGGATGATCTTCTCGATTTTTACGGAGAGATCTTCAAGCTCCCCAATATTACCGTAATCGGCCTGGGCACCAACCTTAATTGCCTGCATGGAGTTATGCCGAATGCGGACAAATTAATTCAACTTTCGTTGTACAAGCAGTTAATAGAACTGAAATTCAATCGTACTATACCCTGGGTATCAGGTGGTACTTCGGTAACGATTCCGCTGTTACTGCGCGGCGAGCTTCCCGAAGGCGTGAATCATTTCCGTATCGGCGAAACCCTGTATTTCGGTCTGGATCTGTTTAGCGGAGATGTTATCGAGGGCATGGAGTCTTCGGTAATGGAGCTTTATACCCAGATCATCGAAATCAACGAGAAGCCGATGGTACCCAGTGGAGAACTGGGGCAGGACCCCACCGGCAATACGTTTGAGATTGATGAAGAGATGTACGGCAAAAAAGCCTACCGGGCTATTCTCGACGTTGGAAATCTTGATATTCAACCGGAGTACCTGATCCCGAAAAGTGAAGACATCAACATCGTTGATGCCAGCTCCGACATGCTCGTTGTGGAAGTCGGAGAAAATACAGACGATCTGCAAGTGGGGGATATGATCCCTTTTAAACTCAAATATATGGGAGCATTAGGAATAATGAATTCAGATTATATCGATAAGGTTATCGAGTAATATGCAACAAAAGGTATTGTTTCCGCATCAGAGACTTCTTACCAATATAGAACCGATCGAATTTACCGCGTTTAACTATGAGCCGGTTATAAAAATGCCGGACTCCTGGAATGAGATGGATCTTTCCGGCGGCTATGATCCTGAAAAAATCAGAGCTATGATGCCGGCCGCAGGCGGATATAATGAAAAGCGTAACAACATGTATATCTCGCCGATCTACAAAAACGGCCGCAATATCCACATGGGCTTTGATATTTGGATGCCTGCCGGAACACCGGTATTTAGTTTTTTTGACGGCAGGGTGTTATCTTTTGCCGACAACGACAACCCCAGAGATTACGGGCCGACTCTCGTAACCGAACATATACTCGGTGGTCGCCCGCTATATGCATTATTTGGCCACCTCAGCAGAGAGAGTCTGGAACATCTGCGGGTCGATCAACAGGTTGACAAAGGCCAAAAACTGGCTGATCTCGGTGATGAGCATGAAAACGGCGGCTGGGTTCCGCACCTGCATTTGCAGCTTAGTTACATCAAACCGGAAACACCGGATTTGCCGGGAGTTGTGAGCGAACAGGATCGGCAGATAGCTTTGGAATGCTATCCTGATCCCAAAAATGTACTCAAGCTTTAACCCCCCCCGAGAACAGAGAGGTGAAAATTTTGACCGAACCCCCTACCATCGATTTCAGTAATCTGGTTACCGTCCGCCAGAGGCTTCATAGATTGGCGGAAGTGGCCGGCGAGGAAACGGAGACGGCCGGCTATATCCGTAAATTACTGGAAGAAACCGGCCCGGATGAACTGCTGACTGAAGTAGGCGGGAACGGTATTATTGCCGGTTATCACGGAGAAGAAAAGGGGGAAACCCTAATGTTTCGGGCGGAGCTTGATGCCCTGCCGATTCCGGAGACCATTACGCCGGAATATGCTTCGGAAAATAAGGGGAAATCTCACAAATGCGGGCACGATGGTCACATGGCGATTTTAATCGGCCTGGCCCGAAAACTTCAGGTGGAGCGACCTAAAAAGGGAAAAGTGTATCTGTTATTTCAGCCGGCTGAAGAAACCGGAGAAGGCGCGGAATGGGTCATCAGAGATCCCCGGTTTAAAAAGTATAAACCCGACTATGTTTATGCCTTACATAATCTTCCCGGGTATGATGAAAATACAGTAATTCTGCGGGATGATGTTTTCGCATCGGCTTCCACTGGTTTTATAGCCCGGCTCAAAGGGCAAACCTCACACGCCGGTCATCCCGAAGACGGCAACAGCCCGGCTCCGGCATTTTCATCGTTGATTGACGGG
>SLQI01000395.1 GCA_007131535.1 Balneolales bacterium
AAACAAGGTAGGTCAGATGAAACCATAAATGCATGAGAATTGATTTCCATTTCAAAATACATATCCCACATGTCGGTTCAGATTGAGAAACAGGTAAAGTGTTAGAGGAGTTTGATTCTATATTAATCAATTACACCTTATGGATGAGTGTAGAAATCCCATCGATATCTACGGTACCCCGGATGGTTTAGAGTCGAACGCAGGTTTATAAAAAAACCTTAACGTAACCGAGGTTATTGTTTCCGCAACCAAACTCCCGGGACCTGCTAATCTTTATTATTCTCATCATCTTCCACCGGCGGCAGACCAGGAATATCCAAATCCACTTCTCCTTTCTGGGTTTCTTTAACGAATGCCCAGGCAAACGTGGAAAGCGTTAGCATAACTCCACAGAGAACAAACAACAAGGTTTGAGTCGGGAACATTTCGATAATGAATCCGAATATCAAGCTGACTATCAAATGGGGGATTACAACCGAAAGATTGAATACTCCCATAAAAAACCCCATTCGGTTTTTGTCTACATTTTCGGACATAATCGCAAAAGGCAGACTCACTACAGCTCCCCAGCCTATTCCTGCCATAGCCATGAACAGGTATAGTATCATGGGATGGGTTACGAGAAAAGCCATCCCAAAGTAAGCCAATGCCATTGTAGCAATCGCTATAAAATGAATGCGGACTCTCCCGATCTTCGCGGCCAGTGGTTCAAAAACCAATACCGGTAAAATAAAGCCAACGGCATTGAGCAGTCCGAACGAAATGTTGATCATCTGTCCGGTATTCTCGTAACCCAGCGGCACCAGTTGATCTTCCAGAAAAAAGATGATATAGACAAACATAGACTGAATCCCCAGCCAAGAGAAGCCGTGAGCCGTCAGAAGTTTAAACAACTCCTTCCAGTCGGTATCGTCGTCATCGAGAATTTTTTTGAGCCTCGGGTCTTGCCGGTTTAAAAAGCCCACGCGCCGGAAGGCGTCGACAATACTTGAAATGTGGGTGATACCGGCAATGGCATAAAACGGAATCATCCACCCTAACTCTGAGTGTTGCACAATTGCGGTAGAGTAAGCAGCTACTGCTATCACAAAGAATAGTAATGAGCGCAGATAATCCCGGGCATAGAGGTGTCCGGATCCTGGAATCAGGATGGAGATGGTCGCTGCCAATAGCGGGTCTTTATAGCCGCTCGGGCCGTCGTCTTCTTCTTTAAGCTGCCGGGGTTCTTCAACAAGAAACGGCGGGATGATCGAGAACAGCAGCACCACTATGGCACCACTATAGATGAGAAAATAATTACCGAATGTGGCGCCAACGATATAAACCGAGGTTCCGAAAAAACCGGATATGGTCTGCATCCAGGTGTAGCCTTTGGTTCGCGGCCGGCCTTCCGGGGTTACATCGGCAATCAGCGAGCGGGTCGGGTTAAAACTGACATTGATCGATACATCCAACGTGAGCGATACCAGAATGGCTACAAAGAATATATTAACAAACCCCAGTCCCTCGGTGATCACCCCAATATTGGGAAGACTCAGCAGCATCAAAGCGGCAAGTGTGCCGCCGATCAGAATAAAAGGGCGCCGCCTACCATTCCAGAGCCAGACATTGTCACTAACCACCCCCACGATCACCTGACCGAATATTCCCGCAATCGGACCGGTAGCCCAAACGATCCCGATCTCGTAAATCTCCAGCCCGAATTCGGTACGTAAAATCCAGCTTAAAGCGGCAATCTGAACGGCAAGTGCAAAGCCCATAGCGGTAGCGGGCAAGGCAAGAATGGCATAAAAAGTGTTGGTCAGGCGCTTTTGAATATCCAGCATAACAGTCAAATCTTTTTTAGAGTGAGATTATAGACCACAGGGGCAGTATGTTTCCCGATCCGGACTGCAGAACTCACTCAAACAGTTAAATAATTCGGTAACCCGTAATAATTTCTTGGAGTGACTCATAATGGTAATGGCCCTAATCACTCCGGCAAATATAAGAGGTTGCCATCTCATTCCATAACCGTACTTTACTTCGATCTAAGGTATCAGCAACCTGTATTTGTGATAATTTTTTATTATCTACCCCGAAATGCTGTTTAGGAGGATTTTGAAATTTGCATGTGACAGGAAATCACCCCGTTTCTTGGTGATATAAGCAAATTGAATTCCTCTGATAATTAGTGACTCTATGCATTTTCCTACAAACACTAATTAAATAATGATCAGGTACTAATGAATGGTTTGAAATCTGCAATGACGGCAGGATGGCTTGCCGCAGGACTTATGTTCTATTCCTGCGCGCCTACAGAGCCGGTACAAGAAGACCCCGCTCAAATGTTAACGATGCAGGAAAAGCGGGCTGTAAGTGAAGAAGGTATGGTAGCCGCTGCCCATCCAATGGCCGCGGATGCCGGCGTTAAAATGCTTCGAAACGGCGGTAACGCTTATGATGCGGCGGTTGCCACTGCTTTTGCGCTGGCGGTCGTTGAACCGATGATGTCCGGACTTGGCGGCAGCGGGGCTATCACGGCCTGGGACAACGAAAACAAGGAACCGGCTTACATCGATTTTTACGCTCAGTTAGGGGAAAATCCGGATTTTGAGCTTGACCGTGACCAGGATGAAAACCCGGATGCAGTGACTCAGGAAAGAATAGTAGCTGTTCCCGGATTTGTTAAAGGTCTGCTTGATGTACTTGATCAAAAAGGAAATCTCGACCGCGAAACCGTACTTCAGCCGGCTGTTGACTTGGCACGGGATGGATTTCCGGTTCACGGATTGCTGGGCGAGATTATACGGGATTATGAGGACCGCTTAACCTACGATGAGGAAGCCGCTGCGATATTTTACCCGGATGGCGATCCCCTTGAAACCGGCGATTTGTTAATTCAGGAGGATCTGGCCGATCTGCTCGAAGCGATTGCCTACGAAGGAGCTTCGGTGTTTTACGAAAGTGAGTTTACAGATGAAGTCGTGAAACACCTGCAGAACGGCGGCAGCACATTAACCGCAGAGGATTTTGCCGGCTATGAAGTGCGCTGGCGGGGAGCGTTGTGCAGCAGCTGGAACGGATATACTGTGATGTCGGCACCACCGCCTCTCGCCGGAGTGGAAGTAGCCCTGGGGCTAAACATGCTGGAGCAATACGATTTGGCGGGTAAAGGATTGCCGTTTAAATCCGGGGAAGCCGCAACGGTGTTAGCCGAGGTGCTGCGCATTGCCCGTACCGACCGGGGAAGATGGACCGGTGATAACCTGTTTTTTGAACTCCCGACCGCCGGCTTGATAAGCAGCTCTTATGCCGAACACCGCTCAGAAATAATCGGCGAGGTGCCGGATGTGTTGGAACCGGGCGACCCCTGGCCGTTTGCAGGTGACTATGAGCCCGTTTGTGAAGGGGAGGGATGGTATGATGTTATGGCTGAGCCTGAACGTGAATGGACGATTCCCGAGGAGTTTTTACCATCCGGAGAAACCAGCAACCCGGATGAAGAGGAACAGCATACAACGCACTTATCGGTAATGGATGCCGAAGGCAATACGGTTTCCATGACCAATACTATGGGGCTTTACTTTGGTTCCGGGGTATTCAAAAACGGGGTCTTTTTTAATACAACGAACCGCAATGTCAGCGACCGGCAGCCCAACATCCGGGTGGCGCATCGAACCGCGCATTCCAGCACAGCGCCTACCATCGTTCTGGAGGACCAGGAGCCGGTTCTGGCCGTTGGCTCACCGGGGTCGGGCCGGATTCCACCGGCAATTATTTCGATGACCTTGTATACACTCGAGTACGGGCTGGATCCTGCCGTAGCTATTGGCTTGCCCCGAATGTATCCATTCAGTAACTCACCGGTATTGCAAACCGAAGGCGGGTTTACCTATCAGGC
>SLQI01000355.1 GCA_007131535.1 Balneolales bacterium
GGTGAGCGCTACGGAGTCGTTTCCACCTCCGACCTCGGCGAAACATTTGACCGCCACCTGGTTGATGAGCAGATCTATCACATAGAGTTTGATGATGAAGTCATCTATGCCGCCGGCAACAACGGTCTGTTCATAAGCACTAACAACGGGCGAAGTTGGACTCAGCAGACCCGGCTCGATAGTCCGAATACCTTCATCAAAGAAACGGCCAACTATTATGCCCTTGCGCATACCGATGACCGGCTTTGGGTTGGAACTTCCGACGGACTGGCCTCTACCGCCGACCGCGGTGAAAGCTGGGAGATCACCCGGGTGGACTTTCCGCTCTCCGGAGAGAACCAGCATCAGGATTCTGCGCCGGATGTTGCGACGTACGCCTATCCCAACCCGTTTTCTATGAGAGCGCATGAGTTGGTGCGGATCAAGTTTGAAGTGGAGCAGGAAAGTTCGGTGAGAATTCGATTGTATGATTATGCGATGAATCCCATCCGGGAGCTGGATGATGTTTCTTCAGTAGAAGCCGGAACCTACGAAGCGGTCTGGGACGGCACCGATGAACAGGGACGCAAAGTGGCCAACGGCCCGGTTTTCTATCGGATTGAAGCCGGCGATCAGGACATAACAGGCAAAATTCTGGTACTCGAATGACAGGCAGATCAACCTACATAATATCTTTTATTTCCCGGTTGAAGCTACCCGCATTAGCCATACTCATGGCTTTGGCTCCGGCCCTGGCCGAAGCTCAGACCGGCGGTTTTGCCGGATCGTACACCAGAATGGGATTTGGCCCGCGCGGTATGTCGGCCGGTAATGTGTTATCCGGAACAGATCAACAGGGTATTTTTGCCCATTACAACCCGGCTCTATCGGCCTATGCGGACGGCAATCAGATTGATTTTTCCAGCGCTCTGATGGCTTTTGACCGTACGCTTCACGGATTTAATGCCACGTTCCCGCTGCCGCCGCAGGCCGGTTTGAGTGTCGGACTGCTAAATGCAAATGTCTCGGATATTGACGGACGCTCAAGCAGCGGATATGATACCGGGGAGTTTTCAACCAACGAGTTTCAGCTGGTGGTCGCTTTCGGGTTGAATATAAGTGAACGACTTAAAATCGGCACCTCCGTAAAAGCTCAACTGGCCGATTTTCATGAAGAAATCAGCGCTGCGCGTGGGGTCGGCTTTGATGTCGGAATCATCGCAGAACCCCTGTCCGGACTGAAAACCTCGCTGGTGGTGCAGGACTTACTTTCGGGTTACACCTGGAATACTGAAGATTTGTATGGTGATCAAAGCTCAAGAAACCGCAGTGACGACTTTCCCACCCGGTTTAAGTTCGGCCTGACCTACGAGTCTTCTCCTGCGTGGTTCGTTGGCGCTGAGTTTGAGATACAGCGAATTTCATCAGAGATATTTCGCAGGAACCTGGTTGCCGGCGGACCCGTTTCCTCATCCCGGAATGTAGATGAGACGGTTACTTCCGGCCGGCAGCTACGCTTCGGCGGCGGATACCGAATCCACGAACGCATCACAGCCCGAACCGGATTTGAGATTCTGCACCTTGATGATATCAACCAAAGCTTTAAACCTTCCGCCGGATTTTCCTTACATTTACCATTCGATCAATATAATCCGACCATCGACTATGCCTGGGTTCGGGAGCCGACGGGTATAGCTCACATGCATGTTCTTGCACTCCAGATAAACCTATGAATCAAAATATGCGCACCGGTACACTCAGTTTGTTAGCGTTGATGATGATTTTTGCGCTGCCCGCATCAGCGCAACAGACAACCAGTGGATTACAGTTTCTGAAGGTAGGCCCCTCTGCCCATTCTCTCTCTATCTCCCAGGCACATACCGCGGTTGATCTGGGCGCTTCATCTTTGTACACCAATCCGGCACTGCTGACCCGTTCCAACTCAAGTACAGCAACGGCCGGGTATACCCTGTGGCTGGGAAATACCAGTAACAGCCACGCTTCGGTGAATTTGCCACGTCGTAATGATACATTTGCAATCGGGCTGCTATCGTCCGTCGTGGGAGATATTGAACATCGGGATCAACCCGGGGAACCCATCGGAACCTTTGACGTCAATTATTTATCTGTGGCCGGAAGTTATGCCCGGCAATTCGGGCCTTTATCCCTTGGAATTACGGCCATGTACCTCAATGAGCTGCTGTTTAATGTGAGTGCCTCCGGTTATGCCATAAATTTTGGCGCGGCTACATCTTTTTTGGATGATCGAGTGTCGGCCGGTGCCGCGCTGCTTAATTTCGGCGAAATGCAGGATCTCGACATTGAACCCACTCAACTTCCGACCACCTTCAAAGCCGGACTAAATGCTGGTTTGATACAGTTTTCAATCAGCGAAACCGATGAAGTCCCGGTATTGATTTCCATCAGCTCTGATTTTGTTCAACCCGTCAACGAGCTGGCCGCTGATGAAGGGCGCCCCGACCTGGAAGATATCGACGACTGGTATATTACAACCGGTATTTCAGCTGATATTGCCGATATCATTTCTCTTCGCGGCGGCTACAGGACCGGAAACACCATACGGCCTATCAGTTTCGGTGGCAGCCTGATGACCGGCCAGCTCACCTTCGATTACGCCTTTGTGCCGTTTGAAACCGGCTATCAGACCGTCCACTCCATTGCTATCCGCTACGATTTTTAGTTTCCAAAAGTTTTTTTGCTGGTTGCCGGGCGAAATCGCACAGGTCGCTGGGTTATGCGCTAAGATCGCTGAGGGAGCTTGTCGGTAGTCTGACAATTGATCACCGAAAACTAATATCTATACCTCCGCCTTCACAAGATATTCAAATTCATTACTTACCTTTAGTGTGATTTGTGATCGACTATCAATTACTTATGGGTTAGGTTTACTATCATGAGATTTTCCGTATTGGGACTTTCCGCCAGACAATCGATCGGATTAATTCTTGGATTGATCGGGCTGATACTTCCCCTGTTATTGTTTCCGCTGCCGGGTTTGTCATTCGCCGGCCACCTCGCTCTCGGGATTTTTCTTATGGCCGCGGTGTTCTGGATGACCGAACCCATTCCGATTTTTGCCACATCCATGTCGGTCATCTTTTTACAGGTTCTGCTGTTGAGCGCTCAGGGTCCGGTTTACCAGGAAGCCGAGCTGCCGACCGCCGGGATTGAACGGATACATCAACACACATGGGAAATACCGGAATCGGCCCTGGATAACCGTCAGGTGTTATGGCTTAAGCGCGACGGCGAGTCCTATTCTATCGAGTCGCCGGATATTGAAGAAACCCTCAACGGGAAGCTTATAGTTACTTCCGATGAAATTGAGCCGGGTGATCAAGCTATCACCGATCCGCAGCACCGCCTTGTCAACTACAGCCCCACCCCCTACCAGGATTTTTTCGGCACCCTGGCCAACCCGATCATCATACTGTTTCTGGGGGGATTTATGCTGGCAGCCGGAGCGGTAAAATATAACCTCGATAAAAACCTGACCCGCTATCTGCTCAAACCATTCGGGAATCGACCGCTGTTTATCACCCTCGGGCTGATGCTGGTTACCGCTGTGCTTTCGGCATTCATGAGTAACACTGCCACCACAGCGATGATGGTGACCGTGATTCTGCCGATTATCGCACAGCTGGATGAAGGTGACCGTTTTAAAATCGGTCTGGCATTAAGCATCCCTGTCGCCGCCAACATCGGGGGCATCGCTACTCCTATCGGTACACCTCCAAATGCCATTGTACTCGCCGCACTCACCGATGCCGGGAAAAGCATCTCTTTTACCGACTGGATGATATTTACCGGACCGGCCGTATTAATGATGCTGTTTTTCTCCTGGTGGCTGCTGTTGAAACTGTTTCGTCCCTCCATAA
>SLQI01000467.1 GCA_007131535.1 Balneolales bacterium
AGAAGTGAAGTACGATCTTGCCTATATGTTCGCCTATTCTGAGCGTGAACGTACTTTTGCACATCGCAAATTTGAAGATGATGTACCCGAAGACGTCAAAAAACGTCGGCTCAATGAGATTATCCAAACACAGATGGCAACGGCGGCCGAACTGAATAAACAGGAAATCGGAGCCACCCACACTATTCTGGTGGAAGGGCCAAGCAAAAAGGATCCGTCTCAGCTCAGCGGACGAACCGATACCAACAAAATGGTCATCATTGACGATCACGGTTATCAGAAAGGTGATTACGTAGAAGTTGAAATTACCGGCAGTACGGCTGCCACATTGCTCGGTGCGGCACGCCGAAAAGTGACCCTGTCGGAACAGGCCGCCACCCCCGAAGTTGCCTGAGTGATCTAACTACAACTGGATACCGGTGGATATACAGCAAGTTCAGGAAAAGTTTGGAATTATCGGTGAATCCCCTGCCATCCGGCAGGTCATCGATAAAGTAATGCAGGTGGCCCCCACCGAAATCACGGTGCTGCTTCAGGGTGAAAGCGGGGTTGGTAAAGACCTTGTGGCCAGAGCGATCCACGGTCTCAGCAGTCGCAGCAAGCAAAATTTGATGATCGTCAATTGCGGGGCGATTCCGGAAGGGATTATCGAAAGTGAACTGTTCGGTCATGAAAAAGGCTCCTTTACCGGCGCACATGAAGGTCGCATGGGCTATTTTGAAAAGGCGAACAACGGCACCATCTTTTTGGATGAAATCGCCGACACCCCCAAAAACCTTCAGGTCAAACTTCTCCGCGTTCTGGAAAACGGCGAATATTACCGCGTGGGATCAAGCCAGTTGCGCAAGGTCGACGCCAGGGTTATCGCGGCCACCAACAAGGATTTGTACAGTTATGTAGAAGACGGCAAATTCCGGGAAGACTTGTATTACCGCCTCGATACCGTCAATATTCGAATTCCGCCGTTGCGGGAACGAAAAGAAGATATCCTGCTGATCTTTCGAAAGTTCGTCAGCGAATTTGCCGCCCGTTACGATTCGGTTTTCCGGGGCTTTTCGGATGAAGCGCGAGAGCTGCTCACTTCTTACCGGTGGCCCGGCAATATCCGTGAGCTCCGAAATGTGGCCGAACAACTGGTTATTCTGGAAAAATCCCAGTTTGTTGATAAAGAAACCCTGCAAAAATACCTGAAAGGCCGACAGAAACTCGGCTCCACGGATCATCTCCCTATGGTCTATGATCGGGAGCAGGCTGAAAATAACAGCCGCCACGATCAACACGAGAGCCGAAATGCCGACTTTCAACTGATCTACCGCGCGCTTCTGGAAATGCGGGGTGATATCAGCGATATGAAAAAAATGCTCGGTCAGTTTTTCTACCGTAATTTTCAGGGCGAGCAACAGCCCCGAAGCGTATACAAAGAACCCTATTTACTCAACCCTCCTTCATCGGCAAGCCAGGAACCGGCCGAACCGGATCCCGGGCTGGATGATGAGCTCGAAGTACCCATAGACTCCGGTACTGCCAATCAATCGGGAGAGAAACATCCGCATCAGGATGTGGTGGATTTCTTCAACCGGGAAAACTTGCCGACCGTTGAAGAAACGGAAAAGCTTTTGATCAAAAAAGCGTTGGAAATATATGAAGGAAATCGCCGCAAAGCATCAAAAGCATTGGGCATGAGCGAGCGTACGCTTTATCGCAAAATTGACCATTATGGCCTCTTATAAATATATCACCGTTTTATTCCTGGCTGTTTTGATGGCACTGCCCGGTTGTCTTCGTTACAGTTTCACCGGTGTAGCCATACCTTCGGAGGTACGCACGATTTACATTCCGTTTTTCCCGGATCAGTCCAATAGTGGTTTGGGGGATTTGAGTGATCAATTAAACGAAGCGCTGATAAATCGCTTTGTCAACCAAAGCAGGCTTAACCTTACCAATAATCAGGGGGAAGCCGATATGTTCGTAGAAGGTGAAATACGCGGGTACAGCAATGAGCCTTTCAGTGTGGCCGACGACCGGCGAACCGAATTGAACAGAGTGCGCATCCAGGTGAGAGCCGAAGTACGTTTTCGCGACGAAGATTCCTCAGAATGGGATAAAACTTTTACCGGTACATTTGAATACGACCCCAATGAAGCCGGACCCGACGGTGAGATCGACGCCGCATTTGCCGCCCTCGAAGATATTGCCGACGACATGTTTAATGACGCTCTGGGTGAGTGGTAGATAAAGACATACCGGAAAATCAGCTATTTAAACTTAATACGTAACAGGTTTAAAATACTGCTGCGTGATGGACGGTTCATAACTGCTTAAATAATTACCCACCAAAAAATTTGTCATTTAATGCTTCATGCCTGAAATTATCCACACATCAGAAAGGTTGCTATTGGACAGTCTTTTTGATAAAATATATGTGTGATATATGTAATTATTTGGTCTTACCATGAAGCAGTTCCACAAAGGCAGAGGGGCGGGGGATAACCCCAAAAACCGGTTTGAAGGCATATATATAGAAGCCGACGAGGAGTATGAAGGCATAGAACCTTCTCCGGAAACTGAATTTATTACGGATGATTCCGATACCATCCTCAGTGTTAACAATAGCCCGGATGTGCCGTTTACTTATAGCATCAATCCGTATCGAGGATGTGAACACGGCTGTATATATTGTTATGCCCGCCCGACGCATGAATATCTCGGATACTCTGCCGGCAAGGATTTCGAATCGAAAATCATGGTGAAGCGGAAGGCGCCGGAGCTGCTGAAGAAAATGCTTACTAAAGATTCCTGGGAGCCGCAGACGATTTCAATTAGCGGGGTGACTGATCCCTATCAACCGGCGGAACGTAAAGAAGAGCTGACGCGGCAGATTCTTCGGGTGCTGACCGATTTCCGAAACCCGTATACTATAGTGACCAAAAACAAGCTGGTTACCCGTGATCTGGATATTCTTTCTGAAATGGCCGGATTTAACGGGGTGAAGGTGATGATCAGTTTAACCACGCTTGATGTACGCCTGGCTTCGATTATGGAGCCGCGCACCAGCCGGCCGAATGCGCGGCTTCGCGCTATCGAGCAGTTAACAGAAGCCGGGATTCCGGTTGGGGTATTGGTAGCTCCGGTCATACCCGGTTTAACCGATCACGAAATGCCGCAATTACTGCAATCTGCCCGGAATGCCGGTGCCCGGTTTGCCGGCTATGTGGTACTGCGCCTGCCGCACAGCAATAAAGAGCTGTTTGAGCAGTGGGTGACCGAACACTTCCCGAACCGCAAGGATAAAATCCTGAATCGCGTTCGGGCATTGAGGGGAGGCGATCTTAACTCCACCGATTTCGGTGATCGAATGCGCGGTGAAGGCGAGTTTGCCGAGCAAATCAACAAAATGTTCCACATCTACCGGCAAACATACGGCTACGATGATGATGGCCCGCCCTTAAGCACCACCCACTTCAACCGCGAAGCAGCGGCCGGTCAGATGCGGCTGTTTTAACCATCAAGCCGGCAAACACCGTCGGCTGTCGGAGGTGGGAAACCCATGCCAGAAGCATTACCGTTGAATCATACCTCGAATATTTCCATCGCTGCCCCTCCGGCTTTCGGCACGGGGGATGGTTGTAGTTGTGAGAAATAGCTATTGCAAGCAGGGCAGGTGGTTGGCCGGGCCGACAACCGGGCTGCGCCCGGAAGCCGGCGAGCAGTTAACAAGCCGGCTGTCGGAGGCGGGAAACCCATGCCAGAAGCAGTACCGTTGAATCACACCTCGAATATTTCCATCGCTGCCCCTCCGGCTGTCGGCACGGGGGGATGGTTGTAGTTGTGAGAAATAGCTATTGCAAGCAGGGCAGGTGGTTGGCCGGGCCGA
>SLQI01000328.1 GCA_007131535.1 Balneolales bacterium
CCCGGATACTGCTCCGGCGGGATGTGATCATACAATCGGCCGGCATCCACATAGACGGCATGCCCGCCAATCGGTTTGATCACCGGTATACCCATTTTATCCAGGTGCTCGCCAAGATAGGCCGTACTCCGTGCACGGTACTGCAGGTAATCTTCATTGAAAATCTCCTCAAGCCCGATTGCAATGGCCTCCATATCCCGTCCTGAAAGACCGCCATAGGTCGTGTATCCTTCGGTGATGATCAGCATGTTGGTGCAGTGGTCTGCCAGGTCCGGATCATTCAGCGCCAGGAAGCCGCCCATGTTAACCAACGCGTCTTTCTTAGCACTCATCACGCAGCCATCGGCCAGAGAAAACATCTCCGTGGCAATCTCCTTGCAGCTCTTGCCGGAATAACCGTTTTCATGCTGCTTGATGAACCAGGCATTCTCCGCTACACGGCAGGCATCCAGGATGAAGAGAACTCCATGCCTGCGGCACATATCACGGACCTCCCTTGCATTTTGCATACTTACGGGCTGCCCTCCCCCGCTGTTATTTGTGATCGTGAGGATTACCGCTCCGATGTTTTCGGAGCCATGTTCCAGAATATGCTGTTCCATGGCTTCGGTATCGGCATTCCCCTTGAACGTGAAGGGATTACCGGCTTCAAAAGCTTCGGGTATCGTGCAGTCGATAGCTCGTGCCCCGCTGTATTCCACATTAGCCCGGGTGGTATCAAAATGGGTGTTGCTCAGAAATACTTTGCCTTCACCACCGAGATGACTATACAGAATCCGCTCTGCCGCCCGCCCCTGATGAGTCGGCAGGATATGCGGATAGCCGGTTAGTTCCCGCACCACCTTCTCCATTCGCTGCCAGCTGACCGAACCGGCATAGGATTCATCCCCCCGCATCACTCCGGCCCACTGTTCCGCGCTCATGGCCGAAGTGCCGCTATCGGTGAGCAGGTCAATGATCACCTGGTCGGATTTGAGTTTAAAAGTATTGTACTTTGCCTCTTCCAGCCATTTTTCACGCTGTTTCCTGTCGGTGATGGTAATCGGTTCAACCGTTTTAATTTTGAACGGCTCAATTACAGTCTTGAATTGGTGTTGCATCGTTTTGATATCTAAATAATTACATACTCAGTTTAACAGGCGTTGTTAACCTGCATTATATACCAGGGTTTCTTGCCACAGGCATTCCCTCCTGAAGGCCCCGAAGGAGTGTTTATCCTTTTCATCCCAAAGGCTCAAACCGGGCCTGGAAGAACCGGAGGTACTTAGGCTCGTAGGTCATTTTTAAGCCCTTCACTTTTTCCCGGTTGATAAAGATTTCTTCTACGCTTTCGGCTACCACATCCATGTGCGCCTGCGTATAAACACGGCGCGGGATAGTCAGCCGAACCAGTTCAAGCTCCGGATAATTGTGATCCCCCGTTTCCGGATTTCTTCCGGCAGATACCACTCCGCGCTCCATAGCTCTGATGCCGGAGTCCAGATATAGTTCAGCAGCCAGTGTCTGAGCCGGAAACTGATCTTGCGGCAGATGCTCCAACATGCGGCGGGCATTCAGAAATACCCCGTGCGTACCAACCGGTTTGACGATCGGCACCCCGTATTGATCAATTTTATCACCCAGATACTGTACCTGACCGACCCGGGCCCGGATGTGGTCCTCCTGCACAGATTCGGTAATTCCGATCGCCATAGCCTCCATGTCGCGCCCGGCAAGTCCGCCATAGGTATGAAGACCTTCATAAACTACGACCATGTTGCGGGCTTCTTCAAAAATATCCCAGTCATTAACTGCCAGAAAACCGCCGATATTTACCAGTGCGTCCTTTTTCGAGCTCATTGTGGCAGCGTCGGTTAAATCGCAGATCTCCCGTACGATATCCGCTACATGCGTATCCCGGTAACCCTTTTCTCTGGTTTTGATCATATAAGCATTTTCAGCCACCCGGGTCATATCGTGTACGATTTTAATTCCGTGCTTTTGGGTCAGTTCCCGAAGGCCCTTAAGATTTTCCATAGAAAGCGGCTGACCACCGGCCATATTGACCGATGTGGCAATGCTCACATACGGAATTTTATCGGCCCCGTGTTTTTTGATCAGATCTTCCAATTTATTCAGGTCGACATTTCCTTTAAACGGGTATTCATTATCCGGGTCGTGGGCTTCATCAATAATCACATCAACAAACTTACCACCGGCCAGTTCCTGATGAAGCTTGGTGGTGGTGAAATACATATTCCCGGGGATGATGTCGCCTTCGTTGATCAGGATCTGTGATAAAATGTGTTCGGCGGCCCTCCCCTGATGCGTCGGAACCACATATTGATAGCCATAATATTCCTGAATCGTTTTTTCGAGAGAATAAAAATTGCGGCTGCCGGCATAAGCCTCATCCCCCATCATCATGGCCGCCCACTGACGGTCACTCATTGCCGAAGTGCCGCTGTCGGTGAGCAGGTCGATATAGACATCTTCCGATTTCAGCAAAAAAGTATTATATCCGGCCTCTTCCAGAGCTTTCTTTCGGTCATTGCGGTCCGTCATCTTAACCGGCTCAACCATCTTTATTTTGTAGGGTTCAGCCCAGGATCTGCGTCGTTCTTGTACCATAATAATTTCCAACTTTCATTATTTAATAATTGCTTTTCACTCGACGAGACAAAAATAAGAGTATTTTATCTGATTATTAAATTTAGTTGGGAGAAGCTCTTATCACCTGCCGTGGGCATCCTTAATCCAATCCACTATCGTCCCCGGTGGCTCGCAGCTCCAAATTGCAACCCGCACGTCGTAAATCACAAATCGCTAATATGCTACTACTCAAGACTTACTTTGCAACCGGAATCCTTTACCCCTGATGGTTTGGATATATTCAAATCTCGTATGCTCCTGAATTTTGTTTCGGAGGTAGCTGATATAGACATTGATGAAATTGGTCTGAGGTTTTACGGGTAATTCCCAGACATTGGAGCTGAGTTCTTCCTGCTCTAAGACCCGGTCAGGGTTTTTCATCATATACCCGATTAACCGGAACTCGTTGTTGGTTAAGTTAATCTGGTTGCCATTAACAAAAAACTCACGGTTGTAAAAATCGATTTCCAACTCACCGATACTCAGTTTGCCTGTGCTGTTTTGATTGGTATGATCCCGCCTAACAATAGCCTGAATTCTTGCCACCAGCTCCCGGTTGTCGAAGGGTTTGGAGAGATAGTCGTCCGCACCCATATTAAGACCGGTGATTTTAGTTTCGGTATTACTGTGTGCTGAAAGAATCAATACCGGGGTTTGAACTCCTTTATCCCTAAGATTTTTACATAATTCGAGGCCGTTCTTATCAGGAAGCGCCAGATCCAACACAATGCAGTCGTAGTCATTTTTTATGGCGTAAGCCTCTCCTTTGTAAGCTTGGTCTGTACTGTCAACTTCACAGCCATTTTTAAATAAATATGCCTCTATTGCTGTTCTTAGCGAATTATCATCTTCTATAAGAAGAATCCGCTTTACTGAGTTCATGGTAGAATTACTGTTCACTACTGTAGATCCATTAAAATAATTAAGTTCCTCTAAACTTACATTCCACTCCCTTTGTAGTATAACAAAATAACATATTATTCTGGCATATTTTACATCAGTAAGTCTTTACTCCTTGAGATTTACAAAATTGCAAAACCTCTAAACTAACAAACGTTAAACGTAATAGTTGAATAAAGTCACATATACACTACCAGCTATTTAATTGGGGATATATTCATTTTTAGTTGAAAAATGATTCAAAGTAGAAGAGGTTCCAATCGGTGAATAAATCGACGAAAACTTAAACCCGAAAGGAACCTCTCAAATGTCTATTAAACCTACAAAAA